>CAIUEQ010000139.1 GCA_903898215.1 uncultured Bacteroidota bacterium
GTTGGAGCAAGATTAAATGGAATGGGGATTGTACTTGGGAGCAAAGTTGCTGACGACCTAAGCACGATGCTACTTATGTAGAATCAAGGTGCAATTTGGATTTAAGGAATTTTAAATTCGCATTTAATCTTTTTTTAACATTAAAGATTGAACTTCGCATCCTAGAAATGAAAGGATTCAAAGGGTTATTTATTTTCATATTACTTGTCGGGAAAGTATTTGCGCAATCATCAGCGAACGATACAATCAAGCTTAATATTAATGAAGCAGAGAAAATTTTCTTCGATAAAAACTTATCAATTGTAGCTAAACAATATGATATCGATATGGCGAAAGCTGCAGTTGTGCAAGCTAAACTTATCTCAAATCCAACAATGTATTTTGAGCAACTGCTGTTCAATCCCACTAACCAAAAGTATTTAGATGCAAGTTATAATGGTGAAAACGCATTCAATATTCAGCAACTTATTCATATTGCAGGACAAAGAAATAAGTTGATCCAATTTCAAAAAATTAATCAACAACTTGCCGAATATCAGTTTTACGATGTATTAAGAACCTTAAAATTTCAGCTGCATTCATCGTTTTATAATATTCATTTCTATTTACAGTCTATCAATGTTTACAATAACCAGTTAGGCAATCTTCATAACTTAGTATCATCTCTTGAAAGGCAGATGGAAAAAGGAAATATTTCAAGAAAAGAAGTAGTTAGAATTAAGGCATTGATTTTTAATTTACAAAGTGAGCGTTTAGATTTTATCAATAAGATCAATGATGAACAAAATAATATCAAAGTTTTTTTAGGAATTAAAAATGATGTTTTTGTTTTTCCAGTAACTGATAATAAAAAAAATGATGCTATCAATACCGATCAAATAAATCTCGTTCAATTAATAGATACAGCTTATCAAAACAGGAGCGATATGAAAATTGCAGAATCTTCAGTTCGATTATCTCAGGCAGATTTAAAATATCAAAAGTCGTTAGCAATTCCTGATTTACATTTAGGATATGTATACGATAAACAGGGGAATTTCGCACGTGAGTATAATGCACTATCTTTAACAATGGATCTTCCTGTTTTTAATAGAAATCAGGGAAATATTCAATTGTCAAAAGCAAGGTTAAAGCAAAGTGAAACATTCAAACAACAATTTACAATTCAATTGGAAAACGATGTTCAAACAACTTATAAAAAAGTAATTCTTGCTGATAGTTTATATAAAACATTTGATAAAGAATTTACCGGAGATTTTGAACAGATCATGCAAAGTATGCTTGATAACTACAGGAAAAGAAATATCAGTTTGATAGAGTTTTTAGATTACTACGATACCTATAAAACAAGTTCATTACAGTTCAATCAACTTTCAAATAACAGGCTAAATGCCTTTGAAGAGTTGAATTACACAGTGGGAAAAAGCATTATTAAATTTTAATAAATGAGAAACATTATATTTATATCAATCATTGTTTTATTGGCTATATCATGTAAGGATAAGTCTAAAGTAGAAGAGCAAAATAAAAACTGTTTGAATGACACTATGATGAAATCAATTCAGATAGATACAGTGAAACATTCACTTGTTGAACACGAATTGAAAATGACAGGTAAAATTAGTTTTGATCAAGAACATACTCAAAAGATTTTCCCATTAGCAAGTGGAAGAGTTCTGGAAGCAAAAGTAGAGATAGGTGATTTTGTAAAAAAAGGGGATGTTCTTGCTATAATAAATAGTAGTGAAGCGGCAGATGATGAAAATCAACTTTCAACTGCTGAGAGCAGAATGATCATAGCAGAAAGAAGTATGAATGCTGCTAAAGATATGTATAAAGATGGACTCACATCTGAGCGTGAATATATCTCGGCACAAAAAGAGTATGAAGTTACAAAAGCTGAATTCAATAAAATTAAGGAAGTTTTACGAATAAATAATATGTCGGGACTTTCAACATATACTGTTAGGGCTCCTATATCTGGATATATCGTAGAGAAAAATATTAACCCCGAATTTTTTATTCGCTCAGGAGATAACATGAATATTTTTACGATTTCAGATATCAGTGATATTTGGGTAATGGTAAATTTATATGAAGTTGATTTAGATAAAGTAAAAGTTGGTTATGAAGCAGATGTAAAAACCTTAAGTTATGATAAAGTTTATCACGGTGTAATTGATAAAATTTTTAACGTAGTTGACCCAACGAGTAAAACATTAAAAGCAAGAGTGAAATTGCACAATGATGATTACTCTTTAAAACCTGAAATGTTTGCAAGTGTAACCATACATTATTTAGAAAATATTAACAGGCCATATATTCCCTCAAAGGCTGTCATATTTGATAAAAACAAGTACTTCGTTATGGTCTATCATGATAAATGTAATATTGAAACTCGTGAAGTAAAAGCATATTGGGAAAATAAAGATACAACCTATATTAATACTGGTTTAAAGCAGGGCGAACTAGTCATCTCAAAACTGCAATTGCTTATATACGACCAGTTAAATGATTAATTGTTAAATGAGAATTTTAAGAAAACAATTGTTATGTTTTTGATAAAAGTATTCATCAAGTTTCTAATAAGAAAATATCTTTTTTTTAATCGAATTATATCGTGAATAAAATCATCAGTAATATTCTTGCTTTTTCGCTCAAGAATAAATTTTTCATCTTTTTTGCAACAGCATTAATTGTAATACTTGGAGTTTTTAGCTATTTAAATACGCCAATTGAGGCATTCCCGGATGTAACAAATACGAGAGTTCAGATCATTACTCAATGGCCAGGTAGAAGTGCTGAGGAAATTGAAAAGTTTGTAACCATTCCAATTGAAGTGGAGATGAATGCTATTCCCAAAAAGACAAGTTTGCGTTCTATTTCTCTTTTTGGATTAAGTGTTATCACATTGATTTTTGATGATGATGTAGAAGATTTTATGGCACGTCAACAGGTATCTCAACGATTGAGCACTATAAGTTTGCCAGAAGGTGCCGAACCTGAAATACAACCTAATAGTGGACCTACTGGTGAAATTTATCGATACACACTTTCAAGTAAAAGCAAATCAATTCGAGAATTAAAAACAATACAGGATTGGGTTATTGATCGTAACTTAAAAAGTGTTGCAGGTGTAGCTGATGTTGTAAGTTTTGGTGGCGAAGTAAAAACATTTGAGATCATGGTTGACCCGAATAAACTTGCTCAATATGATTTAACAGCGCTAGATGTTTTTGCAGCGGTATCAAAAAATAATATCAATGTTGGTGGCGATATTATCGAGAAAAATGATCAGGCTTATGTTGTGCGTGGTATTGGGCTACTTAAAAATGTTGGCGAAGTTGAAAATATCATACTTGATAATGAAAGTGGAACACCCATTTTAGTTAAGCACGTTGCTGAAGTTCATGAGTCGAAATTGCCTTTGCTTGGTTATGTGGGAAGAGATACCACACAAAATCTTGTGGAAGGAATTGTGTTGATGCGTAGAGGAGAAAACCCAAGTGAAGTACTTGAAAATCTTCATCAGAAAATTATTGATCTGAACGAAAATATTTTGCCTGAAGATGTGAAGATGAGTATGTTTTACGATCGCGGTCAGCTAATTAATTTCACAACAACAACAGTGCTTCATAATCTTTTGGAAGGAATTATTTTGGTAACTGTGATTGTTTTTATTTTTATGCTGGATTGGCGTTCTACAGTTATTGTTTCCATCATCATCCCGCTTGCATTATTGTTTGCTTTTATCTGTATGCGCATCAAAGGAATGACCGCAAACTTATTGTCGATGGGAGCGATAGATTTTGGTATCATCATCGATGGTGCTGTTGTGATGGTTGAAGGGTTGTTTGTGATACTTGATCATAAAGCCAAAAGTGTTGGTATGGAGAAATTTAATAAGTTATCCAAACTAGGTTTGATTCGTGAAACCGGTACCGAAATGGGTAAAGCTGTTTTCTTTTCAAAATTAATTATCATCACAGCATTGGTTCCCATTTTTGCTTTTCAAAAAGTGGAAGGAAAAATGTTTTCTCCTCTTGCATTTACATTAGGTTTTGCATTGCTTGGAGCATTAATTTTTACACTTACTTTGGTTCCTGTATTAATAAGTATTTTGTTAAAGAAAAATGTAAAA
>CAIUEQ010000140.1 GCA_903898215.1 uncultured Bacteroidota bacterium
CTTTTAATTAATTTTAAATCAAGAAAAGATCTTCTTATATTATCCTTAATCTTTATATCATTAGTTTTGGGTTTTGTTAATTCAGGAAATTATGGATATATATTTCAAAGGATGCAGATTAAAGTTCCTTTTTTGATTTTGCCTTTATGTGCAAGCTCATTGAATATCGATAGAAAAGGATTTCAGACTATATTATTTGTTTTTATGTTATTTACATTTTCACTTGCGACTTATACTTTCATAAATTACATCATTAATTTTGATGTAATTAATGCTGCATACTTAAATTCCAAAGTGATGCCTTCTCCTATAAATCATGTTAGGTTCAGTATTTTACTTGCACTAGCAACATACTCATCATATTTTTTGTTAAAGACAAATTATAACCGGTTTAAGTATATTAAAACAGTTTTAGTTGTAGTAGGTATGTTTTTGTTTGTTTTTATACACTTATATTCTGTAAGAAGTGGCATTATAGCTATTTACGCCATAGCTTTTACTGAAACTCTTTCGTATATGATTAAAACTAGATCTTTTAAAAAAGGAATGTCATTTTTTCTTGTTTTAATTTCCTGTAGTATTATTATATTTATGTTTTCACCAACTCTAAAGAATAAGGTTACAAATACAAAAAGTGATATTGGTATATACAATAGTAAAGGAAATGCAAATTATAATTCATTGTCGACAAGATTAATATCTTATCAAGTTGCTATTGATTTATTTAAAGAAAATGTATTTTTCGGATGTGGTCTTGGTGATTTAGAAATTAAAAACACAAAGCTTTTTAAAGAAAAATTTCCTGAGATCGAAACTCCTATTATTCCGCATAATGAATTTTTATATTATTTGGCGTCTATGGGAGTAGTAGGTTTTCTAATTTTTATCTTCTGTTTTTTCTTTCCGCTTTTTTATAATAAAAACTATAAAAATGATTTTTTGTTAATGGTATATATTGTATTATTTCTCTCTTTTATGACAGAGCCTATGATAGAGAACCAACTTGGAGTTGCTGTTACTACCATTTTTATTACATTACCATTAATGATTAAAAAAGAAGAAAGGTTTCAATTATTTTTTTGAAGTTGAAACGTTTTTTTATATTTTAAATAGACTTCTTTCGCATTTATCCTGGCGATTAAAAATCCATATTTCCCATCTAAAAATCCATATTTTATAAAATAGTCTCTGAAAAATCGGGAGATTGGATTTATTAATATTTTAAACCATGAAGATTTCTTCCCTTTTTGAAAATATGTTTCAGCTGCAATAGTCGAAAAATAATCAGCCTTTTTATAATGTTCTTCAATTGTATTATAAGAATAATGTAACAAGTTTCCGGTTAGATGTTTTGTGACACATTCAGATTCTAAAACATATTTATCATGAGGATTGAGTCCATCCCATTTGCCTTTTCTACTATCCCAGAATCTTAGTTTTATATCTGGATACCAAGCACCGTGTTTAATCCATTTGCCACAATAATTGTTCAAACGATTGAAGCTATATCCGTCAAATTCCCAATCAGTTTTTATTTTTTTTATTTCAGTTGTAAGTTTTTTATCGGGAAATTCATCAGCATCCAATGATAAAATATTTGGAAATTTTGCTTGAGTAATCGCAAAGTTTTTCTGCTCAATATGTCCTTCAAATTTATGTTTTACAATTCGAGCACCTTTACTTTCGGCAATTTCACAAGTTTTATCTGTTGAAAATGAATCAACAACAACAATATCATCAGCAATGTCAACAATTGAATCGATACAATTAGCAATATTTTGCTCTTCGTTAAAGGTTATTATTACAACGCTAATTGGTGTCATCGATAATTATTGCGGAAGTGAATATTGTATTTTAACTCTTAATGGAGTATAAACTGCATCAAGTTTTTGAAAGATAGATTTATCAATTATAAGAATTTCATCTTTCTCTTTTTGTATAAAAATTCCCGTAACTTTTACATAGAACTGTTTCCCGTCTTCTAGATTAGTTATGAGAATTAAAGTTCCTATTGGTAAACTATTATGAAGTATGGATTTCTCCAAACCAACTGTACAATATCCAGTTTCTTCAATAAATGGAGCATTAGAAAGCAGGTATTGCGAAGAACCCCTTTTTGCTGAAACAGAATTTAATGAATTCCATTTTTCATAAGGTTTTATTACATACGCGCCATCAACTATTAAACTTTGACCTATTTCTAGTTTGTTGCTAGTTAGTCCATTCCACTTATAAATAAGTTGAGTTGTGATTTTATATTTTTGTGCGATTTTATTTATGTTTTCACCTTGGGACACAATATGAAATTTTGTTTTCTCCGACTCTTTTGAATCTGCATTTGCATGAGTTTCTTCAACAATTGGGTTTTCGTTTTTCTTTGATGATGAATCAGGAAAAGATTTTATGATTTTGTTTTTTGTTGGCAATAATGTTTTTGTTGATATGTCGGTTCTTTTTTTCTCTTTTTGGGGTTCGATAATTACAAAGCTGCTATCATTAGAAACCAGAGGTATTTTAATCAAATCGCCATTATTAAGTTTATCAGTTTTGTCTGGATTTGCCTCAATTATTTTTCCAGTTTCAATATTGTATCTTCTAGCAATTGCATATAAACCTTGCCCTTTTTCGGTTTTATGGATGATGAACTTTTTCCCATTAATTGTTTCAATTCTTAATGAATCAAGAGGTTTTGATTCTGAAATAACAGAAAACAACAACATACAAAAAAGAAATATTGAACTAATAATTTTCATATATTAAAAAGGTATTTACAGATCTTAAAACTTTCTATACTATTTAACTTTATCGATAATAAATGTTGACCATGCCAATGGCTTATCATTAAATAATATTTTTGTTTGCGCCCATGTATTTAAAAACAATTCTGAATTACGATAAGCGTCTAAACTAATTTCATTTTCCCAAGTGCTGTATGTGAAAAATACATTTTTTTGATTCACATCACAAAATAATTCGAGTGACTTACATCCATAAAAATTAGCGATATAATTTTTCGATGCATTAAACACTCTTAAAAACACGTCAACATTTTCAGGTTGAAATGACATTCGTACAATTCTATTAATCATAAAACTCAATAAATATTTGACCACCTTCATTTAATCCGAGAAGTTGTCCAGCTTTTCCTGTATTCATTGCTATTTCAAGCATCCCATTTTCATTAAATAAAGCGAGTTCTGTTCCATTAGAAACGTCACTATAATTTTTGCTTATATAAGATATTTTATCTTTTCTGCGATAAAAAATCGCAAAACGATTCTTGATTTTATTCTCAAATAATTTTCTTGAAATATTTGTTATAGCGTTTCCATAGCCATCAATAAAAACAATACTACCTCTTATTAAATTTTCTTCAACAACTGGCGAAACATTTTGCTTAATGTTATTAATTTTTGATGGAGTTGTGAATGAATTAAGATTTTCACCATGAATAATTTTTGCAGCTAAACTGATAAATATGTTTTTGTCAGGAAATAAATCTTCTTGACTAATCAGGTTTTCGTTTACAGCATATACTTCTTCCGGTTTTTCATTAAACAATAATGAGAAAACTCCATTATCTGCACCGATATAATACTGCTTATTATGATATATGATCAGAAATTGTTTATGCTTTGTATATGAAGTATCAACTGAAATAATATTAATTGTTTGTTCAGGGAAATTTAAAGATGAATTTTTTAAAATATATGCAGTTTGCAGAATATCGTGAGGTATTATTGAATGCGAAATATCGATAATAGTTGCATTAGGGATTTTTGAGTAAATCAATCCTTTTAGCGAAGCTACGTAAGGACTATTATGTCCATAATCGCTAATAAGAGTGATAAATGCCATGTATTATTTTTTTTATTAAATTCGCCCAACAAAAATATCACTCGCAAGTATAATTTAATCAACATTAATTAAAATAATTGGTAAACAAAGAAATCATAATAGACACTATTGAGCCACGTGACCTGCTTGGGGTAAACAATCAAAATCTTAAAGTTATTCTAAAATATTTCCCCAAACTCAATATAGTTTCAAGAGGAGACAAGCTAATTGTTAAGGGGAGTGTAAGAGAAATTGAACTTTTCGAACATAAACTTGATGAAATATATAGGTACGTTTTGAAACATGGAACAGTTAATAGTTCAGAATTTGAAAATGTTTTCATTGATAACAAAGTAGATATTGATATATCAAATTCTGATTCTAAAAATCACGACTCAGATTCTGATGTAATCCTATATGGAAATCATGGAAAAGTGATTCGTGCAAAAACACCAAATCAGAAAAAAATGGTTGAGCTCCTAAGTAAAAACGATATTCTTTTTGCAATAGGGCCTGCAGGAACAGGTAAAACATATACTGCAGTTGCTCTTGCTGTAAAAGCATTAAAAAATCGAGAGATCAAACGAATTATTTTGGCCAGACCAGCTGTTGAAGCAGGAGAGAGTTTAGGTTTTTTACCCGGAGACATGAAGGAAAAAATTGATCCTTACTTGCGACCATTATATGATGCATTGGATGATATGATTCCTCCAGAAAAATTAAAGCAGCACATTGAAAACAGAGTAATAGAAATTGCTCCAATGGCTTTTATGCGCGGTCGTACTTTGGATAATGCATATGTTATTCTTGATGAAGCGCAAAATGCAACTGATCTTCAATTGAAAATGTTTTTAACAAGGATGGGGCCAAGTGCAAAATTTATTATCACAGGAGACCTTACACAAATTGATCTTCCAAAGGCACAGCAATCTGGTTTACTTAAAGCTGTAAAAATTTTAAAAGAGATTGATGGAATTGACTTTGCCTTTCTTAGTTTTGAGGATGTGGTAAGGCATAAACTCGTAAAAGACATCATTAAAGCATACGAAAATTAAACAATTTATAAATATTAGATGTTTATTAAATGAATTCACTATTTTAGTTTTATAATTTAACCAATGGAAAACGCACTTATTTCAACAAATTATTTTTTTAAAAATCAAAAAGGATTTTACCGTGGTAAGGTCAGAGATGTATATAATATTAGCGACAAGCTATTAGTAATGGTAGCTTGCGACCGTATCTCGGCATTTGATGTAGTTCTAAAAAGAGCGATACCTTATAAAGGTCAGGTATTAAATCAAATCGCTTCTTATTTTTTGGATATGGCATCTTCAAGTGTTCCAAATTGGAAGGTTAACTGTCCTGACCCAAATGTTACAATTGGTTACTATTGCAAACCATACATGGTTGAAATGGTTATTCGTGGGTATCTTTCTGGTCATGCTTGGCGTGAATATAAAGAAGGCAAACGTGAAATTTGTGGAGTAAAAATGCCTGATGGATTACGCGAAAATGATCCGTTCCCAAATCCAATTATCACACCAACTATAAAAGCAATGCAAGGTCATGATCTTGATATTTCCAGAGAAGAAATCATCAAGCAGAATCTTGTGAGTAAAGAAGAGTACGAACAAATTGAAGAATATACAAACACTCTTTTTAAAATTGGATCGGATGCTGCAAAAAAGCAGAATTTAATTTTAGTTGATACTAAATATGAGTTTGGAAATCTTGATGGAAAAATACTATTGATAGATGAAATTCATACTCCAGATTCATCACGTTATTTTTATAATGAAACCTATAATGAGATTCAAAATAAAGATCAACAACAACGACAATTATCAAAAGAATTTGTCAGACAATGGTTAATTGAAAATGGGTTTCAGGGTGAAGAAGGACAACATCAACCATTAATGACTGATGAGTTTGTAGATTCTGTTACTAACAGATATATAGAATTGTTTGAACAGATTACAGGAAGTGGATTTGTGAAAGGTGATTATCAAAATATAGAATCACGTATCGAAAAAAATATCAATAATTATTTAGAAACAATAAATTAAAACCCAATGAAAAAAAATCTATTTTTATTATCTGCTGCAGTTTTTTGCTCAATTGCATTAATGGCACAAACTGTTTCAAAGTTTAATGGAATATTCAAATCTGGAGGATGGCAATTTATTCAGTCATCTCAAACATTTGCAAACGCCAGTTATTACGGACCTCAAAATATTATTTTTGATAAAAACGGGAACGGTTGGGTACTTGAAGGAATGGGAAGTCGTTTAAGAATTATTGACGCAGGTCAAACTGCAGTTTATTTACGTGCAGGAAATGTATCTGGAACTTCAGGTTCTTTAAACAATACTGCTGGATCGAATGCCTTATTTCAGAATCCAACTGATTTTGTAATGGACACATCAGGGAATTTTTATATTGCTGATGCAGGCAATAATTGCATAAGAAAAGTTTCACCATATTTTACATTAGGCAATGTTCAATCAGTAACAACCTTTGCCGGAGTAATGGGAGCTACAGGAGGTTATTTAGATGCAACAGGAACTTTGGCGCAGTTTAATGCACCTACAGGTTTAGCAATTGATAATGCAGGAAATATTTATGTTTCTGATTATAACAATCATTGTATCCGTAAAATCACTCCTTCAGGTGCCGTTTCATTATTAGCAGGAAGCGGAACAGGAAATCCATTAGCTCATGGAAGTATTGATTCAGTTGGAGGCTATGCAAGTTTTTATAATCCAAGTGGATTAGGATGGTTTAGTACTACAGAATTATTAGTTGCTGATTTAGGTAATGCAAAAATTAGAAAAGTAAATATTTTAACAGGAAGGGTTACTACAATTGCAGGTACAGGAACACCGGGAAATACTGATGGAGATGCATTAACACAAGCAAAGTTTAGTTCACCTACTGATGTTGTGATGGATGGTAATCAAAATATTTATGTTACAGATGGGTATTCAAATTTGATCAGAAAAATTTCAGGAAGTTGCGTAACAACTTTTGCAGGTAGTGAAATAAATGCCGGAAATGCTCCTGCAACGGATACCGCTAATGGTATTGGAACTAATGCAAGATTTAATGTGCCTACAGGAATTTCTTTTTATAATGGCGTGTTATATGTTTCTGATTATGGTAACAATTCGATTCGTAAAATCACGGTTCCTTCATTACCTCAAAGTTCACCAATTGCAAAGTTTTCTATTATTGCATCAGGGTCAACAAACACAGCTTACAATTTTATCGACAGTACAGTAGCAACAGTTAATTCAAGAATATGGAGATTTACTCCTAACACAGTTACTTATGTTGGAGGTACAGATTCAACTTCTGCAATAGCTCAAATTAAATTTAATGTAAAAGCAAATTATACTGTTACTTTAACTGATCTAAATTGTTGGGGAAAGAATACTAAAACAGCTACAATTAATATTTTAAATACCGGAGTAAATGAAGTAAATGCTGATAAATATATTTCTGTTTATCCAAATCCTACTAACGGAATATTTGAAATTGATATCAAAGGATGCTGGTTTCACTTCAATCAAGCTATAATTAGAAAACTATTTAATTTAGGTAAATATGTAAATTTAATTAAAAATCAAATAACTTAAAATTAATTTAATTAGCATTACTAAATATTAATTTAA
>CAIUEQ010000141.1 GCA_903898215.1 uncultured Bacteroidota bacterium
CCGGATCGGTGGTAGATAATTCTTTTTGAATCGTAACAGTAAAATCGTTTACAAATTTCAAGAATGCATCTTTTTTATCATTCGCAATTGTTACCACCGAATTTGCTTCACGTGGAATAGCATTACGCAAGTTTCCTCCAGAAATTGACGACACTTTTAAACCAAATTGTTTCGAAGCATTCCAAAGAATTCTGTTTGTGATTTTATTTGCATTTCCTCTTCCGGTATTAATATCTAAACCAGAGTGGCCACCTTTCAATCCTTTTACAGCAATTGTAAATGCTGTTGAATTTGAATCAGGAGTTTCTTGTGTATAATTCAATTTTGCAACAGTGTTTTCTCCACCGGCACAACCAATAAAAATTTCTCCATGATCTTCTGAATCGAGATTCAATAAAATATCACTTTGTAAAATTCCACCTTCCAATTCAAAAGCTCCAGTCATTCCGGTTTCTTCATCAATCGTAATTAAACATTCAATCGGGCCGTGTTGGATTGTTTTTGATGCCATGATTGCCATCGATGCGCACATACCTATTCCATTATCAGAACCAAGTGTTGTTCCTGTTGCATGAACCCATTCTCCAACGATGCGCGGGATGATTGGATCAGTTAAAAAATCATGTTTGGTATCGTTGTTTTTTTGCGGAACCATATCCATATGGCTTTGCATTACAACACCTTTTAAGTTTTCCATTCCGGGAGTAGCTGGCTTACGTAAAATTACGTTTCCGGCTTTATCGGTAAATCCCTCGATGCCATTTGCTTTTGCAAAATTTAAAATAAACTCGCGAATTTTTTCTTCGTGTTTTGATGGGCGTGGTACAGCGCACACATCTTCAAAAATGTTCCATACTTCCTGTGGATTCAGCCTTCCTAATACTCTTGTCATATTAATTAATTTTTATTTAGTTCGATAAATCTGATAAATTTATTTGTATATAAATGTGATAAAAATGAAGTAACTCTTTCTTCTGTGGGATGAATTTTTTCACCAAATTTTTCAGTCAATACATCGCATATCGCAAGCACATTTTTTTTTCCATCAATCAACAACCATGTTTCAGATCCAAACTCATCAAGCTTAAGCGGAATAAATTTATTCTTTAATAGCGGCATAAAATATTTGCCAAAAAACTTACTCGTAAACCTTGGAATTAAAATCGAAACTTTTCCATTTTCTTTTATCTCATAACCATGAATATATTCAGGTGTAAGATCGAGGTAATTGATTTATTCTTTTTTTGATTGAGACATATTTAAAATATTTCTCGCAGATTTCGCAGATTATTACAGAAATAAAATCTGCGCTAATCTGCGTTATCTGCGAGAGAGAAATATTATTTAATTTTAGAAATTAGCTGTTGGAGGAGCTGGTTCATCAGGACTTCCGGCATTTTTAATTGGAACATTTACCAAAATATATCCAATAATTAGCAATACCAAAATACTAACTAAAAATGAAGGCTCTTTAAATATTTCAGGAATTGTTAAATCCATAAAATAGAATAATGCGAACACTAAACCCATCAAAGCTTCACCGGCAATAAATCCGGAAGCAAGTAATACTCCGGTATTTTCCACTCTTGCTTTTTGAGCATCATTATGTTTCTTTCTGTCGTTCACCATTTCAACAATTCCTTTTACAATACCACCTAAGAAAATTGCAAATGTAGTTTCAAGTGGTAAGTACATTCCAACGCTCACAAGCATTGGACTTTTTACTTGCATCAATATAAATCCTAATCCCATCAACATCCCAACAATAATTAAAGGCCAAGCCATTTGTCCGCCCACAATTCCTTTTGATAACATAGCCATCAAACTTGCTTGTGGTGCTGATAAATTCTTGCTTCCAAATCCACCTTCATAACCATCTTTTATTCCTTTAGCAATATCACCTTCATTTAAAATAATCAATACACCAAACATAACTGAACCTGCAAGAACAACACCGATGATATCACCAATTTGCATTTTCCAAGGTGTTCCTCCAAGTATATGACCTGCTTTTAAATCTTGTAACATTTCACCTGCAACCGCAGCCGATACACAAACAATAGCAGCAACGCCTAAAACTGATGCAACACCTTCTTGTCCTGTTACACCAAGTGCAACTAAAAGTAAAGCTGTGATCACCAATGTTGTTAATGTTAATCCTGAAATTGGATTATTACTTGAACCCATAATTCCAACTAAATATCCTGAAACTGCTCCAAAGAAAAATGCAAGAACAATTAGAATTGTTGATGCCGCTAACGCAACAACTAAAGAAGTATTGAAAATAAAATAGGTGATGATAAAAGTTGAAATAGCAACTCCTAAAATTCCTAACATGATCCATGTGAAGCTAATGTCTTTTTCATTTCTTGGAATATTTACAGTAGTTCCTGAAGCTGCTTTTTTTACATCTCCAACAGAACGTGCAATACCTGCTGTTAAACTTTTTCTCATTTTAAAAAGTGTAAAACCTGCACCCATTAACATTCCTCCAATTGCAATCGGACGAACAATAAATCTCCATACTTGAGTGATCTGAAAAATTGGATTACTTACTTTAGCCATCGCAATATCCATAGTTAACGTAGTGTCTTTAGTCATAAGGTATGAAGCCCATGCACCAAGATCTAAATTTGGTCCAATAAAATATAAAATAATTGGAGCTAATAATCCCCAAGCAATTAAGCCACCGCTAAAATTTAGTGCGCCTAATTTTGGTCCGATGATATAACCAACTCCCATATATGCAGGACTGATTCCGGGTGAGCTTAATAATAAACCACCTTGTCCGGTAATTGTTGTTCCTGTAATTGTTTGTTTAGAGAATGGAATAAATTTTTCCCATGATGCTGCAAAGAATTTAAAATCGCCAAGGATTTTTATTAATGCTCCACCTGCCATTGCTCCGAAAAGAAATTTTGAACTTCCACCTGAAGTGCGACCGGCTTTATGAATTTCGGCAGCAGCAATTGATTCTGGAAAAGGAAGTTCAGCATCTTCAACCATTACTCTACGTAATAATGCAACAAACATAATTCCTAAAATACCACCCGATATTAATATCAACGTTGATGTTAAATAATGACCGGGAGTATAAAATTGTGGCCAAACACCGGCAACAAAAAATGCAGGCAAAGTAAAAATTGCACCTGCTGCAACCGATTCACCAATTGAACCAACAGTACGAGCAAAATTTTCTTCGAGTATACTTCCTTTCAAGGCTTTTAATATTGCCATACTAATTACAGCTGCAGGATAAGTTGCGGCAATGGTCATTCCGGCTTTTAAGCCAAGATAAGCATTTGCAGCACCAAGAATCACAGCCATAAAAAGACCGATGACTAGTGCTCGAACCGTGAACTCTGCCATATTTGTTTCGGCAGAAACAAACGGGATAAATTTTTTCTGTTGCATAATTTTAGTTTAATTAGGTATGGGCAAATTTATATTTTTTGACTTACCAAGCAAGTCCTGAAGATTTTTGTGATAATTATCATTTTTGAAGAGAGAGCATCGTTTGTTTTTAATTAAAGATTTTTTAGTTTTACTAAAACAAAATCCATTTCTACTCAATTTCAATGAAATGAAAAATGAAACAAAAAATACTCACAGTGTTAAGCAACTTCCAAATCGAAAATCCATACGTTTAAAAGGATACGATTATTCTCAGGCCGGATTATATTTTATAACAATCTGTTGCGATGATAGAAAATGTTTATTTGGAAAAATATCAGATGGGAAGATGATATTTAATGAAACAGGAAATGTTGCCAATGAATGTTGGTTGCAAATTCCCAAACATTTTCCAAATGCTATCCTGCATGAATATATTATCATGCCCAATCATGTTCATGGAATAATTGAATTGATTCCAGAAATTTTAGTCGGAATTCAAGATAATGAACCACGAACACAAAATATTGAATGGGCTCAAAATATAGAACGGGTTCAAAATGTTGAACCCCGACAAAACGAATTTCAAAAAATAATTCCTCATTCAATAGGATCAATAATTCGCGGATTTAAAATTGGCGTGACCAAATGGATTCGCCAAACTTCAGAAAGATCGGTACGGGCTGAAAATATTCAGCCCCAACCCGAAAATAGTCAGCCCCAACCCGAAAATAGTCAGCCCCAACCCGAAAATATTCAGCCCCAACCCGAAAATATTCAGCCCCAACCCGAAAATATTCAGCCCCAACTATTGAAATCAATATGGCAGCGCAATTATTACGAACACATCATTCGTAATTATCAAGCATATCAAAACATTTCAAATTATATAATTAACAATCCTACTAAATGGGATGATGATAAATTTTTTCTTTAATTAAAGGAGTTTATAAATTCTATTTAAAAGAAAAAGTTATCATTACTTTTGATGCTGAAATGACCGACTCTTTTAAACTTCAACTGAAAGCAATGCGCTTGGTGATCATCATCGGAATGGTGATTATGGCAATCAAATTTTATGCGTTTTTTATTACACATTCAAATGCCATTTTAACTGATGCGCTCGAATCGATCATCAATGTTGTTGCCGGTTTTTTTGCATATTATAGTTTATCGCTTGCCGCAAAACCTAAAGATAATAATCATCCTTACGGTCATGGAAAAATTGAATTCATATCTGCCGGATTTGAGGGTGGATTAATTTTGCTTGCCGGAATTGTGATCATCATAAAATCTATTTTTGATTTCATTCATCCTAAGGAAGTGGAGTTGCTTGATATCGGAGCTTACCTTGCAGGAGCTGCAGGTTTGTTTAATTATGTCTTAGGGAAATTTTTAATTAAAACTGGTGAGAAGAATAAGTCTATTACCCTAATTGCTGATGGAAAACATTTATTAAGCGATACTTATTCAAGCATTGGTTTAGTGGTTGGATTATTAATTATTACGCTTACAAAAATTCTGTGGTTGGATAATATTTTGGCAATTATTTTCGGATTCGTGATCATTATAACCGGATATCAATTATTTAGAAAATCGTTGGCAGGTTTAATGGATGAAGCAGATATTACAGTTTTAAAAGATGTGTTAAGTACCTTAAATGATTCAAGAAATGATAAATGGATAGATATTCATAATTTACGTGTACAGCAATATGGTTCGAGTTATCATATCGATTGCCATGTTACTCTTCCTTGGTATCACGATTTGCAAACATCACATGATGAATTGAAAAAAATGGAAGACATCATCTATGAAAAATTTGATGGAAGAGTGGAACTTTTTATTCATCCCGATCCTTGTATTGTTTTTTCATGCGCTATTTGCCAACTTTCAGAATGTAAGGTAAGGCAAATTCCATTCGAGAAAAAAATTGAATGGACATTGGAGAATGTGATGAAAGATGAGAAACACCAGATTTAATTTTGTTTTATCGAGACGTAACATGTTACATCTCTACAAAATTTTGCTGTTAAAATATTTTCCCCGGGTTTAAAATTGTATTCGGATCGAATGCAAGTTTTATTTTTCGCATCAATTGTAAATGGAATTCTGAAAACATTATTGGCATAAATTTTTTCTGTACAAAACCAATTCCATGTTCACCTGAAATTGTTCCATTTAGTTTTTTACACAATTCAAAAATTTCACTGATACCATCATTTATTTTCGAGTTCCATTCTTCATCAGTCAGTTGGTCTTTCAAAATATTTACATGCAAGTTTCCATCACCGGCATGTCCGAAACACACTGTTTTAAATCCGTATTTTTTGGAAATTTCTTTTACACCCGAAAATAAAATTGGAAGTTCAGCTCTTGGAACAACGGTATCTTCCTCTTTATAAACGGAGCGAATTTTAACAGCTTCCCCGATTGATCTGCGCAGCTTCCAGAAATATTCTTTCTGTTCCGATGAATCAGCAAAAAGCACGTCCAAACAATTAAATTTTTCGAGCACTTCACCAATTTGCTCGCACTCACTCATTAAATTATCGACAACATTTCCATCCACTTCAATTAATAAATAGGCTTCAATATTATCTTGAATAGCAAAATCAATATGTAGCATTTCTGAAGAAAGTTTGAAACCTTCAGGTTCAATAAATTCGCAAACACTAGGAGTGAATCCTGCTTTAAAAATTCCATTCACGGCTTCGCAAGCTTTTTCAGCCGAAGAAAATGAAGCCAGCATCAATAAATTATGTTGAGGAAAAGGAATGAGTTTAAAAACTATTTTAGTGATGATGCCTAAAGTTCCTTCACTGCCAATCATTAATTGTGTGAGGTTATATCCTGTCGAATATTTTAAGGTATTGGCACCTGTCCAAATAATTTCACCGGTAGGTAAAACCACTTCCATATTCAATACATAATCGCGAGTTGTACCGTATTTAAGTGCACGAGGGCCACCACTTGAATGAGCAAGATTTCCACCCAAAAAACAACTTCCTTTACTAGCCGGATCTGGTGGATAAAACAATCCTTTTTCGATAACGGCATTTTGAAAAATCTCATTGATCACTCCGGGCTCAACAGTTGCCTGAAAATTTCTTTCGTCAATTTCAATAATTTTATTAAAACGTTCCATGGAAATAATCACACCTCCAAAAACCGGCAATGCTCCTCCGCTTAATCCTGTTCCTGCGCCACGCGGTGTGGCAGGAATTAAATGCTCGTTGCAGATTTTTAAGATTGCAGAAATTTCTTCAGGAGATTTTGGCTTTAAAACTACTTCAGGAAAAAAACATAGATCTTCGGTATGGTCATGCGAATAATTTTCGGTTTCATTTTTTGAAGTTATCACAAATGTTTCACCAACAATTGTGATAAATTGATTTATTTGCACCTCGGTTACTTTATTGTATTGCATGGCCAAATGTAACCACAGAGAAACAGAGACACAAAGATTTGACAGAAAAAGATAGAAACATATTAAGTGGAAAAATACTTGAAGCATCAATTGAGGTGCATCGAAACTTAGGTCCTGGGCTTTTGGAAAGCGTATATGACATTTGTCTTTGTAAGGAATTAAAGAGTAGAAATATTAATTTTAAACGACAGGTTTTTGTTCCTGTAATTTATAAAGATGAAAAATTAGATGCCGATTTCAGAATAGATATTCTTGTTGAAGATGAAATAATTATCGAACTAAAGTCTGTAGAAATTTTATTGCCGGTTCACGAAGCTCAAATAATAACTTATTTAAAATTATATGAAAAAAG
>CAIUEQ010000142.1 GCA_903898215.1 uncultured Bacteroidota bacterium
AATATTAATTGAGTTTTGATATTCTTTTTTTCATAAAATGTTCCAAAATAAAAAGAGTTCCGGCAATTATAAATGGGAAATTTATCAGCAAAATAACTTCTGAACTTATCAAAACGGAATGATTCATATTGTAATTGTGAATATAAATAAATGGTGCAAATCCAATCCCAATCAGGCTAAATAATATCCCTCCAATTAATTCCCATTTCCATGCAATAAATAGAAAAGCGATCAATATGTATGAAGGAATGAGATGAATTAAGAAACCGCCAATTTGTTGCCAAATGGTTTGATTTGATTCGAATGCATCGAGAGCAAACATGCTTACAAGGAGTATTGCTAGAATTATGATTATTCGTGGTAGCCAATGTAAAATTTTTGTTTTCATAACATTTTTGTTTAAATTGTTGAGTACAAAAATGGTTTACATTTTTAAATTTTAAAAACGGATTTCTTCTTCTTTTTTTTAAATATTTTGCAAAAAATACTAAAGATTGAAAACAAATTTATGTTTTCTGCAACTCTTCATTTTTAATCAAACTAAATAAAGAACACAGCACACAACTTTTCTTTTTTATCTGTTCTTTTTATCTAATTTCGTCCAATGAATTCTGTTACATTATCTCCAAAATCACAATATTTTATAGAACTTGAAAATAAGTTTGGCGCGCACAATTACCACCCCCTTCCGGTTGTGCTCGATAGAGGCGAAGGAGCATTTGTATGGGATGTTGAAGGTAAAAAATATTTCGATTTTCTTTCTGCATATTCTTCTGTAAACCAAGGGCATTGTCATCCCAAAATAATTAAAGCACTAACTGATCAGGCACAAAAAATCACCATTACCAGTCGCGCCTTTCATAACAATCTTTTAGGCGAATACGAAAAATTTATCACCAACCTTTTTGGATTTGATAAAGTATTACCAATGAATACAGGTGTTGAGGCACTTGAAACCGCTGTGAAACTTGCACGAAAATGGGGTTATTTGAAAAAGGGGATATCAGAAAATTGTGCAAAGATTGTTTTTGTTGAAGGGAATTTTCATGGTAGAACTTTAGCTGCTATTTCAGCATCAACTGATGAAAGCAGCACAGACGGATTCGGTCCGTTTTTGCCGGGTTACGAAATCATTCCATATAACGACCTTACTGCTTTAGAAAAATCTTTTCAGGATAAAAATATTGCTGCATTTTTGTTTGAACCGATACAAGGTGAAGCAGGAGTTGTAGTTCCTGATGAGGGATATTTAAAAGGAGTACGCGAATTGTGTTCAAAATACAATGTGCTGATGATAGCTGATGAAATTCAAACCGGTTTATGCCGTACCGGTAAAATGCTTGCTTGTGATCATGAGAATATTAAACCTGACTTGTTAATGCTTGGTAAAGCGCTTTCGGGTGGAGTATTGCCAATATCTGCAGTGCTTGCAAATGATGAAGTAATGCTCTGCATTCATCCGGGTGAGCATGGTTCAACATTTGGTGGGAATCCTTTGGCTTGCGCTGTTGCAATTGCATCTCTAAATGTTTTGCTTGATGAAAAACTTGCAGATAATGCCGAGAAGATGGGACAACTTTTTAGAGCAAGAATGCAAAATATAAAATCGCCACTTATTACCACAGTTCGTGGAAAAGGATTGTTAAATGCTGTTGTAATCAAACCTTTTGGAGATAACAAAACAGCTTACGATGTTTGCCTTGCATTAAAGGAAAACGGAATTCTGGCAAAGCAAACACATACTCATATTATTCGCTTTGCACCAACACTTGTGATTAACGAGCAACAGATTAATGAAGCTTGTGATATTATAGAGAAAACAATTTTAAGTTTATAAAATTAAACGTCATTCATTGACGTAACATAAAAATGGAAACATACGAGATCACCAATCAACTTTTGTTTGACGACATTATTGCTATCATCAAACTAAAAAAGCAACTAAAACTTTCAACATTAGTCAAAAAGAAAATCACTACTTGCCGTGATTATCTGGATAAAAAAATGTCTGGAAATGATGTAGTTATTTATGGCATCAATACAGGTTTTGGTTCATTGTGCAATACAAAAATTTCTAACGAAGATTTAGAGAAACTTCAACAGAATTTATTGCTTTCGCATGCTTGCGGAACTGGAGAAAAAGTTAATAGGGAGATTGTGAAGTTGATGTTGTTGTTGAAAATCCAATCACTTTCATATGGCATTTCTGGTGTACAATTACAAACAGTTGAGCGTCTGGTTGAGTTTTTTAATTTTGATATTTTACCGGTTGTTTATGATCAAGGATCACTTGGTGCATCAGGCGATTTGGCACCGCTTGCACATCTATGTTTGCCGCTGTTAGGATTAGGTGAAGTATGGTCAAATTCCAATGGGCAATGGGCTATAATCAGTGGTGCAGAAGCATTACAGAAACACAATCTTCAACCGATAAAATTACAATCGAAAGAAGGTTTGGCATTGATAAATGGAACACAATTTATGGCTGCATATGGTGTTGCATGTTTGCTTTATGCGCAACGCCTTTCTTTATGGGCAGATAAAATCTCGAGCATTTCAATCGATGCTTTTGATTGCAGAACTGAACCTTTTCATCCTGCATTACATTTAATTCGTCATCATAAAGGGCAAGTTCAAACTGCCCAAGAAATACTTGCCTGCCTTCAAGACAGTCAAATCGCAAAACAAAAAAAAGAACAAGTTCAGGATCCATATTCATTCCGTTGCATTCCGCAAGTGCATGGTGCAAGTAAAGATGCAATGGATTATGTTATCAATGTATTTACCACCGAAATAAATTCTGTTACCGATAATCCTAATATTTTTCCAGATCTTGATTTGATCATTTCAGGTGGAAATTTTCATGGACAAACACTAGCACTGTCATTGGATTTTTTAGCAATTGCCTGTGCCGAATTAGGAAATATTTCTGAACGTAGAACCTTTCAATTAATTTCAGGTCAAAGAGGATTACCTGCATTTTTGGTTTCTAATCCGGGATTAAATTCAGGTTTGATGATTCCTCAATATACTGCCGCTTCAATCGTTAGCCAAAATAAACAATTATGTTCACCTGCATCTGTTGATAGTATTGTAAGTTCAAACGGACAGGAAGATCATGTGAGTATGGGAGCTAATGCAGCAACAAAATGTTTACGGGTAATTAATAATCTTGAAAAAATATTAGCTATTGAATTGCTGAATGCATCTCAGGCATTGGAGTTTCGCAGACCATTAAAAACTTCACCTTATCTCGAAGGTTTTATTGCTGATTATAGAAAAGTGGTTCCTTTTATAAGTGAAGATCGTGCACTCTATATTGATATTGAAAATTCAATATCATTTTTAAGAACTGAAAATTTAATCAAAGAGGCGTAAAAAGGCTTTTGTTTTTTAAATTAACTATAGGAAATTTTCTTCGAAAGATTTTGAGCAGGTCTTTCAATAATGCGATAAAAAACCCAAGCGAAAATCATTGATGCAGCTATGCCTAAAAACAAAATAATTATCCGCATAAAATAATGGTCTCTAATAAACGGGATATACATACTAAATAATAATACATTGTGACCTATAACTCCATGTGTTAAGTATAGTGAATAGGATATTTTACCCGTAAATTTTCCCCACCAAGGATCGGCTTTTAATAATAATATCATCAATGCCGACATTAGTAAAACGATAGATATGAAAAGCGAATCTTTCGAAAATTGAAAGTATGCATACAAAGAACAGATACAAATCATCACAATTGCTTCTATCATATTTAACAACTTTACTTTTTGCATAAATACAATGATGCCCGCAAGGAATAAGGAGCTGAAACTTGTAAGTATTCTGTTTTCCGGAAACACAAAATGAATAGAGGCAAAGGCAATTAATGTAAGGTAACGAACCCATTTATTTCTATTTACAAATAAGGGAAATGCAAAAGCCATGAATAAGTAATATTGAAATTCAATAGCGAGTGTCCAGAAAATTTCATTCAACCATTGAACGCCAAAAAACTGGGGTAAATAAAAAAAATGGAGGAACAATTGTTCCCAATTTATATTGTATTCATAATGCCAAATTCTGGAGTAAAATATTCCCAAGAATACTAACAAAAATAAACTGGCAATATAAGGAGGTTCGATTCTTAACCAGCGTTTACCCAAAAATCTAAAAAAGTTTTTGATGTGATAGTTGTTATGGAAAAGGGTGTAAGGGATTATAAATCCAGATATAACAAAAAACATTTGTACCCCTAACCATCCAAATCTCCCGATTTGTTTTAAAATATCTCCATCGGGTAAAAAATTACCGTAAAAAGAATTGTTAAAAGTAAGATGAAAAAAACATACCGACAAAGAGGCAATTCCTCTCATCATGTCAAGGGTAGATAAGTGCCTGCTTTGATTAATATCTTTACTCAAAGGGTGAGGATGTTATTTCGCAACTCTTTTAATTTCTACTTCTTCGTAGGCTTCAATGTTATCGCCTACTCTCATATCGTTATAGTTTGCAATTGTAACCCCACAATCAAATCCTGATGTTACTTCTTTCACATCATCTTTAAATCGTTTAAGTGAAGAAAGATTTCCGGTATAAACCACTACACCATCTCTGATTAAACGAATCTTTGAGTTACGGAATACTTTTCCATCAGTAACCATACATCCTGCAACAGCACCAACTTTAGTAATTTTAAATACTTCGCGGATATCAATATTACCGGTAATTTTTTCTTCCATTTTAGGAGCAAGCATTCCTTCAATAGCAGCTTGAAGTTCTTCAATAGCTTTATAAATGATAGAATATAATCGAATGTCAATTGATTCTTGCTCGGCAAGTTTACGTGCCTGCGGACTTGGGCGAACCTGGAATCCGATAATGATTGCGTCTGATGCAGAAGCAAGCAATACATCGCTTTCCGAAATTTGTCCAACCGATTTATGGATTACATTAACGTGAATTTCTTCATTAGATAATTTAAGTAACGAATCAGCTAAAGCTTCAACCGAACCATCCACATCACCTTTAACAATTAAGTTCAGTTCTTTGAAATTACCAATTGCCAAACGTCTTCCAATCTCATCAAGTGTAATATGTTTATGTGCACGAATACCTTGTTCGCGTTGTAATTGCTGACGTTTGGTAGCAATTTCTTTTGCTTCCTGTTCAGATTTAGCCACAAGGAATTTATCACCGGCTTGAGGTGCTCCATCAAATCCTAAAATAACAACTGGAGTTGAAGGACCTGCTTCTTTCATTTTCTTTCCACGTTCATCAAACATGGCCCTAACTTTTCCCTGATGTGTTCCTGCAAGAATTGGATCACCAACATGTAACGTTCCAGATTGAACCATTACCGTTGTTGTAATTCCTCTTCCTTTATCCAAGGTAGCTTCGATCACACTTCCTATAGCACGTTTATTTGGGTTTGCTTTTAAATCTAAAACTTCAGCTTCAAGTAATACTTTTTCTAATAACAGATCGATGTTTAATCCTTTTTTTGCAGAGATTTCCTGGCACTGATATTTTCCTCCCCAATCTTCAACCAATATATCCATCGCAGCTAACTGCTCTTTAATTCTTTCAGGATTTGCGCCATCACGGTCAATTTTATTGATTGCAAAAATTAGTGGAACACCTGCAGCTTGTGCGTGGCTTATTGCCTCTTTTGTTTGAGGCATTACACTGTCATCAGCAGCAATAACTACAATTACAATATCTGTAATTTTTGCACCACGAGCACGCATCGCAGTAAATGCTTCGTGACCTGGAGTATCAAGGAAAGCAACTTTTTTTCCGTTGGCAAGAGTTACTTCATATGCACCAATATGCTGAGTGATACCTCCGGCTTCTCCGGCAATAACATTCGCTTTTCGGACATAATCAAGTAAAGAAGTTTTACCATGATCTACGTGTCCCATCACCGTAACAATAGGAGCACGTGGCAATAAATCTTCGGGATTATCAATTTCTTCTTCAATATTTTCCTGAAGTGTTGCTGCAACAAATTCAACATCATAATCAAATTCATCTGCAACAATAGCAATCGTTTCTGCGTCCAAACGTTGGTTGATAGATACCATCAATCCAAGGCTCATACATGCTGAAATAATTTGTGTAACCGGAGCATCCAACATTTTTGAAAGTTCGTTTGCGGTTACAAATTCAGTAACTTTAATTATTTTACGTTGCCCTTCTAATTCTAATTGTTCTTCTTCACGTCTGTCTGATGCGGCATCACGTTTTTGTTTTCTGATTTTTGAACGTGAACCAATATTTGGAGTTTTACTTCCCGGGTTTAACCGAGCAAGAGTTTCCTTTAATTTATCTTGAATTTCCTTTTCGGTAATTTCAGTTTTTACACCTTTATCATCAACTTTTGGACCTCTTGTAAATCGTCCACCACCACCACCGGCACCTCTGTTATCAAAACGTTTGTGTGCACCAGCAGGAGGAGTTCGTTGAATGGCTGGTTCAATTGGTCTGTTGTTTCCTGTATTCGGAGCAGGGATTCCTTTTTTTACATCGGGATTTTCACTTCCGGTAACAAAGTTTTTTCTACGTCTCTTCTTTTTAACTTTGTTGCTGTTGTCAGAGGAAGCAACAGGTTGTGGTTTTTTAAATGGAGTGGGAGTAGGTTCGGTTGGTAATTCAATTTTCCCCAAAACCTTTAACCCTGAAAGTTTTTCATAATTGGTTTCGTAGGGATCAATTTCTTCTTCTACCTTTTCAATTACTGGAGGAATTATTTTTTCTTGAGATTTTGGAGGAGAGGCCGTTTCAATTTCAATCTTTGCATCATCTTCCGGTTCAACTTTTTTAGTTTTTGGTAATTTTTCTTTTACCTCTTTTACAATTATTTTCTTCTCTTCTTTTACCTTTTTTTCTTTTGGTTTTTTATCTGGACGGGTTTTGGTATTCATCCCTTCCAGATCTATTTTTCCTATAACAGTAAGTTTTAGTTTGTCATCATCTTCTTCAACAGCAACTTCAACTGGTGCGATTTTTTCCTGAACAGGTTTTTCAATAATAGGTT
The DNA here is from genome assembly GCA_903898215.1 of uncultured Bacteroidota bacterium. Classification (GTDB taxonomy): domain Bacteria; phylum Bacteroidota; class Bacteroidia; order UKL13-3; family UKL13-3; genus CAIUEQ01. The sequence goes on from CAIUEQ010000142.1 coordinate 7,031, forward strand.
TTTCTTCAACAACTGGGGCAACAGGAATATCAACTTTTGGAGCTGCATTTAAAGACAGGCCCGACTTTATAAGAATTCCATCGTCACTATCATCATCTTCCTCTGTTACTTTTTCTTTGGGTTTTGGAACAGAAACAGTAACTTCTTCTTTTTTAACAATTTTAGGTTTTACTAATTGTTTTGCGTCATCGCGCACTTTTTTATCAGACTGGAAATCGCTGAGTAGAATAGCATATTGTTCTTCTGTAATTTTAGTTGTAGGTTTTGCTTCTACAGCATGTCCTTTTTTAGACAAGTGTTCCGCTAAAGTATTAATACCTACATTTAATTCTTTAACAACTGCGTTTAATCTTATTGTTTTTTCGCTCATTACGATTTTTGTTCCTGTAAAAAACTTTGCGAATATCGCTTTTTATTATAAATGTTATTGAAGAGATTAAGTAATTAAGAATAGCAGATTAGTGAATAATATTTTTCAACTCTCAGCTCTCCCTTGTTATCTCTTTATTCAAATTCAGATTGAAGAATTTTACGAATTTCTGCAACAGTTTCTTCTTCCAATTCTGTTCTTCGAACTAAATCTTCGGTGCTCAACGCAAGTACACTTCTAGCTGTATCGCACCCAATGTTTTTAAGTTCATCAATAATCCACCCATCAATTTCGTCTGTAAATTCATCCAAATCAATATCTCCCTCATCTTCGTCACTTTCACGGTATACATCTATTTCGGTACCTGTAAGTTTTCCGGCAAGTTTAATGTTATGCCCGCCTTTACCAATTGCCAATGAAACCTGATCAGGCTTAAGAAATACAGATGCACGTTTAGCTTCTTCATCAATTTTAATATTTGAAACTTTAGCAGGGCTGAGTGCACGTTGGATGAGTAATTGTAAATTATTGGTGTAGTTAATCACATCAATATTTTCGTTACGTAATTCGCGTACGATTCCATGAATACGTGAACCTTTCATACCTACACAAGCGCCAACAGGGTCAATTCTGTCATCATACGATTCCACTGCAACTTTTGCTCTCTCTCCAGGTTCGCGCACAATCTTTTTGATTGTAATAACACCATCCAAAATTTCGGGAACTTCCATTTCAAATAATCTTTCCAAGAACATTGGAGAGATTCTGGAAAGGATGATACGCGGTGAGCCATTATACATTTCAACTTTAGCAACAACTGCACGTATACTGTCTCCTTTTTTATAATGATCGGCTGGTATCATTTCGTTTTTTGGTAATAACAACTCGCTTCCTTCGTCATCCAAAATCATGAGTTCTTTTTTCCAAATTTGATAAACTTCACCTGTTACAATTTCGCCAACGCGATCTTTATATTTTTTATAGATTTCGTCTTTCTCAAGTTCAAGAATTTTAGACATAAGGGTTTGTCTAGCAGCTAAAATCGCTCTTCTTCCAAACATTTCAAGAGTTACTCCTTCAGTAACAATTTCACCTACTCTGTTAACTTCATCAAGAGTCATATCATTTCCACCAGTTATGTGTATCAATGCACCAATTGCACCTTTGTATGATACATCAAGTAATGGGTTTGTTAATGCTCTCTTTGTAGCTTCTTCTACT
>CAIUEQ010000143.1 GCA_903898215.1 uncultured Bacteroidota bacterium
ATTGAAAATAAATAAACTGTTTTGAATAGCCAAGATTTTGAGCTGTTGACCAAACTTTTTCTAAATATGGTTTGGCATATTCTTCCGAATTTGCTTCCCAAGCGAAGGTTGCATTCACTCCACCAACCATATCCAATAGCACACCAAATTCTGCGGTATATCCAGGGTGGTGCAAGTTTGTGCTCCAATATTGTGAACCCAAACAATAGGAATGTCTGTATTCATTTTTTCCTAAATCCTCTGCATCAAAAAGTATAAGGTCGATTCCAATATCAACAGGATTTGATTTTAAAATTCTTGCAATTTCCATCAAAACACCTACACCACTTGCTCCATCATTAGCTCCCAAAATTGGCTGGGTTGGGTTAACATTATCTTTGTCGGCATAAGGGCGAGAATCCCAGTGAGAGCATAGCATGATGCGTTTTTTTGCTTTCGGATTTATCTCGGCAATAATATTTCGGATATTTAATTTTCTATCGTCAAAATTTGTAATGGTGGTTTTTTGTTCGATTACATTATCGGTATATTTTTTCAACTCACCAACAATCCAATCACCACATTTTTTTGCTTCATCAGAGTTGGTCACACGTGGTCCGAAATCACATTGCTTTTGCACAAAATAATAGGCAGAATCAGCATTAAAATTTGGAGAAATTTGTTTGTTGGCTGCAGGCTGTTGGCTGATTGTTTCGGGCTGCTTGTCAACTTTTTTTGGTTGATTATTACATGAAGTGAAAATCAATGCAATAAATAAAAATGTAACCGCAAAGAGCGCAAAGTTTTTTCGCAAAGAGCACAAAGTTTTTTTATAGTTTTTCATGATGATTAATAAATCTCAATTCGTGATTGTGTAAGACGTTCCTTCTTTTCCATCTTTAATTTCAAAACCCAAACGTTTTAATTCATCACGAATCTCATCACTGGTTTTAAAATCTTTATTTGTTTTTGCATTGTTACGAATGTGAAATATCATTTGCATCAAACCATCAATTTTATCAGTGTTCACAGCATTTTCTTCTTTCAATCCCAAAATATCAAAAACAAAATCATTCATCAATTTTGATAATGAATTTTTATCTTCAATTGAAATTTTTTCGGTGCCAATATGAACAGCATTGATCATGCGAACTCCTTCAAATAAATGCGCCAATACAATCGGTGAGTTGAAATCGGAATTCATTGCATCATAAATGTTTGACGTTAACAGTTTGACGTTTGATGTTGTTTGTTCACTGGTTTTTAAACCATCAATCAATTTCATGGTATTCATCAATCGTACAAAACCTTTTTCGGCTGCTTGTAATGCTTCGTTGCTAAAATCAAGCGTGCTTCGATAATGCGCCTGTAGCATAAAAAAACGAACTGTCATCGGGCTATAACCTTTATCAAGAAGTTTGTGATTCCCTGAAAATAATTCTAACGGTAAAAAAGAGTTGCCAAGCGACTTACTCATTTTTTGTCCGTTTACAGTTAACATATTGGTATGTATCCAAAACCTTGCAGGTGATTTTTGGTGACAAGCAATATTTTGAGCAACTTCATTTGTGTGATGGGTTGGGATAAGATCCATTCCACCACCATGAATATCAAATTCGTTTCCTAAATATTTTGAACTCATTGCCGAGCATTCGATATGCCATCCCGGGAAACCATCTCCCCATGGACTTTGCCAACGCATAATCGATTCGGGTTTTGCTTTTATCCAAAGCGCAAAATCTAGTCTTCCATTTTTGTCTTCCTGTCCGCCAAGTTCGCGAGTATTATTTAATAACTCATCTAAATTTCTTCCTGATAAAATGGTGTAATTATTTTGCTTAGAGAATTTTTCTACATCAAAATAAATCGTTCCGTTTTTTTCATAAGCAAAACCATTCTCGAGAATAGTTTTGGTCATTTCAATTTGTTCGATGATATGACCAGTTGCAGTTGGTTCAATGCTTGGCGGGATAGTATTAAACAATTCGAGCACATGATGAAAATCCAACGTATATCGTTGTACAATTTCCATTGGTTCTAATTGTTCGAGCTTAGCTTTTTTGCCAATTTTATCTTCCCCTTCATCCGCATCATTTTCTAAATGTCCGGCATCAGTGATGTTTCGCACATAGCGAACTTTATAACCGCAATGCAATAGATACCGATAAATTACATCGAAAGAAATATAGGTACGGCAATTACCAAGATGCGCATTATTGTAAACGGTTGGGCCACAAACATACATTCCTACATGACCTTCATGTATAGGTTCAAACTTTTCAAGTTCGCGAGAAAGAGTATTATAAATTTTTAGATCCTGTTTCTGCATGATCGTTAAAACGGTAGATCATCCGAAGGACTGTCTACAGTTGTTCCGGGATCTTGATCAGGATAAAAAGTATCTTGTGGTGCAGATGAACCTTGTTGCCCGTCTCCTTCAATTTTCCATGCACGAACATCAGTGAACCAGCGACCTTGCCATTCGCGCGATTCAAGATTTAATGATGCTTTGATTTGATCGCCTGCTTTAAACTTTTTAAGTTCAGCAACTTTATCACCCATCGTGCTTATCATTACTTTTTTAGGGAATTTATCAAATGTTTCAATAACAAATTCTTGTTTTGTCCAAGCGTTTCCTGTTTTGCTTGTTCCGCTTGTTTCATCCATTATTTGGATAATTTTTCCTGTGATTTCGAGAGCCATTTTATTTTTGATTTATCGTTTGTAAAATTAGAAATTTTGAGCACAAATTTATCTATGCGAAAATATTAGAAATTATCGTGAATTAAATTGATGTGTAAAAATTTATATTAGTTCAAAAATTTTATTTGTGAAGACTCTATTTCTAAAGATCTGACGCGTAATGCGTCAGACCTTTAGAAATATAATTTACAAACGAAGATAGCTGTGATCACACAAACCAGATCAACAAGCAGCATCACTCCTAAAGCATAGCGTGAATCTTTGATGTTTACCGAACCAAAGTATAGTGCAACTACATAAAAGGTGGTTTCGGCAGCACCCTGAAATAAACATGAGAGCTGACCGGTTAAACTATCGGCACCATAAGTTTTCATCGCATCAAGCATAAAACCACGTGATCCTCCGGCACTAAAAGGACGCATGATTGCAACGGGAATAGCATTAATCACTTGCGGATCAACTTTAAAAATATTTAGTGTTGAGGTAATGCCATTCATAATAATATTCATCAATCCTGAATTACGGAAAACACTTAAAGCAACCAACATCGCAACCATATATGGCAATACTCTTACACCGGTTGTAAAACCATCTTTGGCACCATGTATAAATGAATCGAAAATATTTGTTTGATTAAGAGTGAAGAATTTTTCGTTTAGAATGCTATACGCAACGATGAGTAAAATGATGAATAATAATGCCCCATTACTAAGGTTTCCGGTGAAGTGAAATTTTTCAATTCCATCTAACTTACTGATATAAAATAATAGTAAACCAATAATTGCACTGATGATTGTTACCACTCCAAGTACAACAAAATTTATTAGATTAATCCTTTGTTTGATACTCACAAAAATTAAAGCAGCCAATGTTCCAACAAACGAAGTGATGATACACGGCAACATAATATCGGCAGGATTATTTGCATGCTGTGCTGCACGATAGCCAATAATGGAAGTTGGAATTAAAGTTAAACCGGCAGCATGCAAACATAAAAACATGATCTGACTATTTGATGCTCGGTCTTTTGTTAAATTAACTTCCTGCATACTTTCCATTGCCTTTAATCCAAATGGTGTTGCTGCATTATCTAACCCCAAAAAATTGGCTGCAAAATTCATTGTCATAAACCCATATGCTGCATGATCTTTTGGTAACTCAGGAAAAATTTTGACAAAAAATGGGGCTAAAATTTTCGCTAATTTACTTATGGCATTCGAGTCATTTAATAAATTCAGTAAGCCGCAAAAAAAAGTGAGATATCCAATTAAAGGAAGCCAAATATCAGTAATCGTATTTTTGCATGTAGGAAAAATTCCATCTGCCTGTTGCTTCCCAACACACAATTGAACAACCCCATTTTCCAAATTTAGATAGGATGTATCTCCTTGCTGAAAAGGCAAAGTCCCGTTAGCCTGAATTTTTGAAAACAATACTGAATCTTTTTGCTGGAGTTGTTTTGTTGGGAGTTCTGCAATTACAAGTGCATCATTTTGTTTTCCGTTTACAACACTACTCAAAGTATACTGCCGTCCGGTTGACAGCATGATAAATAAATAGATTACACTAAGTACAATGATAAACGACCAAAATCTGCTTAATGCCATGAGAAATAATTACGAATCAATTTTAATTCTTTTTAAAGAAACCGTAAAATAGAAGTTGTGTGCAGTTGTGGATATGTGCTGCAATTAAATAAAAAAGCCTTCGGGTTACCGAAGGCTTTTTTATTTTAAAACATTATCTCCTTAATTTCTGATAAGGGTAACCGTTCCGTGAACAGATGTTTCATTAGCTTGAGCTCTCAACTTATAAGTGAAAATATAGAAGTAGGTTCCGTCTGCACAATCTGCCCCAGTATTATTATCTTTTCCATTCCACATATTTGTTTTGTCTGTACTGGTAAACACCTTAGTTCCCCAACGGTTATAAACCATCAGATCATATTTAAGTTCACCTTCAACATCTATTTTGAAGAAATCATTTTGTCCATTATCATCCGGTGTAAATACGTTAGGAATTACAACTTTGGTGATGTAAACATTATTAACCATTACACAGGTTGTGTCATTACAAAATTCAGGATCATTTGGAATATTTGTGAATGCCACCAAACAAACTTTGAAGCTTCCGGTATCATCACCCAAATTGTATTCGAAATTAATATTCGGAATAGTGTATGACTTCGTACCATCAGCATCAGGTCTAAGCGTAATACCATCTTTTTGATAAACTAACCAATGGTAATAATCTGCAGCCTGTGAGATGTTAGTGAATTTGTACAATGGGAAATTAGTAGTATCAAAAGGAACTTGAATGATAGCCTTTGGTTTCATTGCACGAATGGTAATTGTATCTAGCATTCTACACTGCGCTGCTTTTGGAACAGATGACTGATAATTGATCGGGAACAATATAAATTTATATAGAGCCACCGAATCAAATTTCTGATTCTTCAAGGCCATATTACCAAAAACACTATCCTGTCTGATAAATGTTAATGGAGTATCTGCATACCTACGTTCAAATCTATATGCCGAGTAATTAAGCGAATCGGATAGATTTCGTACATCAAACAATTGACCCACACAAACAGTATCCTTATCAGCTTTAATTTTAGCATAATATGGTTGTTTAACATAAATATTAATTGAATCGTCTGGTATTTTTACTTCCGGACAAGCAACCTGGTTTAGAGGCAAAGCATCACGACCAACAGCATAAATTTTAAATACTCCTGTATCAGTATATACATGCCAAACGGTATCACGTCTTCCTGTTACAGGCGACATTCCACCATCTCCCCAATAGAAGAATGTTGAAAGGGTTGGCGTATCAGAAGGATTTCTCATATCAAATGAATCGGCCATATTCAGGATTCCAACTCTGAAAGGTTTACAACCAATGGTATCGGTGAAAATCTTGAATGCTGGACGAGGTCCTTGAACAGTGATTGATTTAGTTACTGTATCCGCACAACCTTGTTCTGTAAGAATTGCCAATTTTACTTTAAAAATTCCGTTTTTATTAAAGAACCAAATAGGATTTGGAATAACAGAATTAGGCGTAAGGGTATCCTGACCTTGTAATCCATTTGGATATTTATATCTGATAGTAAACCACCATTTACGAGAAACCTCATGGTCAAAAGTATTAGTATCGTTTGCACCTGTGATTACAAAAGATGAATCCATGAATGAAGCTGTATCCTTACAACCAATAATATCGCTTGTAGTAAAGATTTTAGCAACCGGTTTCATTACTTCAACAAATGACACACAAGTATCAAAATGACCAATACTATCACGACTAATCATTGACACTTTAAACCTTCCGTAATTTAAAAATTGGTGAGTAGGTTTTGTACTTGAAATGATTGGCGTTCCATCTCCAAAATTCCAATACACGCGATGTGTGTAGAATGGAAACGAAGTGTATTGGTTGTTACTGATAAACACCCACTGAAATCCATTCCAATAAAACATTCCAACTTTTTTGTATGCACCTTTTCCATTATTATAAATAAGTGTGCGACCAATAGTTGGAATTGGAACTCTTGAAAGATCAGTTATTGAATTAAGGGTATCATAATTTGGAGAATTCAACGGAGTGAAAGTGATTATTGGTGTGAAGCACGGATACCATCCACCATAAGTTCCCCACGTATACAAACCAGGGTCACCGAGTGGACCTGTTACCGGACAGAATATTACCATTCCAGGATAAAGTAATTCGTATGCCGAATCAGATGTGCTGGCAGGAATTAATACTTTTACATTTCCTCCTCTAAGCACTCTATCCCAATGGCCTGTACGTTTTAAATTAGGATTTACACCAGGTAAGTAGGTGAGATTATCATCATAATTTGTCCATTTTCCAGGGAAGTATCTGAAATCTATTTGACTATTTGAATAGATAGTGTTTGAGTTAACGAGCGTATCAGTTGGATTTATTGAATCTCTTGCCCAGAAATTAATAGTATCAAACTGATAAGTATCCCATGGGTAACCAGCATTTGGCTCAAGTACTCCATAGTTAAATCCATGGTATCCGTCAGGACGACTTGTACCCCAAATTGGAATAGCTGTCATGGTAATAAAATTATCGAATCTCCAATATCTAAGCGAGTCAATAAAGTGAGCAGGTTCGTTTTTACAGAAAACGGTATCTTCAACCCAATCTCCTCCATAAATATGTAGAGTATCAATAATACCAACTGTAAAATATTGACCAACGTTGTATTGGCAGTTTTGAGAGTTGGTCATAAAATGATCTATGGTTGTAATTGCATTTTCAGGTAAGCCTGCTTTCAAAGCAATTTCCCAACTTGTTTTATGATAAACATGCCATATTGGAAGATACATCATTGCGGTATCAATGGTAATATATTGAGTAAACCTCATGGTATCTCTCATTGGTAAGAACAGAGTATCCATGTAATTGGTATATCCATATTTTGACCAAAGTGGATCGGCATGATTAGGGTTTGGACATTTACTTCTCAAGACAAGGGTGTCAGGAGCAGCTGTTGAAATATAATTGAAGAATCGGTGATAATTTACCGGCAATTTAGTGGTATCCTGAGCTCTGATCCGAATTGTATCAGGGTATAAACCTGCCCACGAATCGTGATTTGGTTCGGTACACTTATTCCGCAACATCAATATATCAGGAGCAATAAATCCTATTGAATCCCAGAATCGTTTGTAAAATCTTATAGGATATTTAAATTGTCTTGTGCCATAAACTCCACAAGGCCAAACAGTAGAATCTATTATTACCGGATTACCTGATGATAAATCAAAATTATATTGAACACGTCTTACTCCATGAGTATAATAACCATCGGTAGTATCTATTGGACTAAAATAGAATGAATCGGCTGTAACGGTTTGATCGTTCCAAACCCATACATTGCTTTTAACACTATCTTGAATACTATCTGCATAAATCACCCAAATTGTATCTTCACGCTCTCTTAGGTATGAAGCAGGATACACCCCATTTATTCCTGAAGGAAGTATTTCGATTGGTGATTTTATAAATGCTGCATTGAGTTCTTTTATTCGCCAGAAGTTATGATACCAAACTGTATCTGAAATACAACGCGACCAGTTTGGATCGATATATTCTAAAGTATATAAAGTATCCGGGAAATATGCAATAGAATCATAAGTACGTCTTAAAGGAACACGGTTAATAATTGCATTAAAGGCATACGTATGTGGCAAACTATCATCAACCCATCCGGCAGGAATTGGCACAAGTGGTGGTGTAGTTTTGTTTGCAATCTGGTCTATTAATAAGAAATTCTTATAGGTCCATGGGTTTCCTAGTCCGGCAGGATCTGCAGGATTCCAGCTATAAATTTTACCAGCTGAATCTCTTAAAGGACCGCCACTATTTGTTTGATTTAGTAAATAATTTGATTTCCAAACCTTAATTGTACTATCCTTTAAACCGTTTCCGATAAATACTCCAATGGTTACATATCCTAATAAACTATCAGCAGCAGGAGGTGTACCCGCATTTGCTCCCATATGGTATTGTAAAATCGAACCGCTGGCACCTGTCCATGGACTTGGTGGCAATGGATTCCAATTCATTCCAGTGTAAAAAGTATTTCTAGTCAAGAAACCAGGAGTAGTATTTGCACCTGGTCCTGGTGCTAACGCTGTTCCATAAGTACCAACTCCCCATGATGTAAATCCATCCAGATAGCAAGGTGTATAATCCATCCTATCGGCAAGTGAATCAATATCGATCCATATAGATGTTCTACTTCCACATTCGAGTTTAAATCCTGGATATGGTTGTTTTTTATCATCAAATCTTAAGGCAGGATATCCTTGTGTACCTTGACCATTTAAACCAGGGCACTCTTTAGGTTGTTTACCCATACCTCTTGCATCAGGTTTTCCTAAAGCAAGAATAACGGTTGATTGCATTGTACAATCCCATGCATCAAGTGTATCTCCATCATTAAAATAACTTGGGTTGCGGTTTGAAGCCGTACGGCTTTCATTGTTTAAACTATCGGTTAATAATAGAGTTACTGTAATACATTTTTGAATGACCCTTCTAAACATATACTCGAAGAAATCCTGATTACTTCCCGGTAACTTAGTAGTACCCGGTGGTAGAACTATTGATTTTCCGGCAGTATAAGTTAATGGAGGGAAGTGGACAGCCGTATCAATACTGATACCGCTAAACAAAGTATAATTACCAAGTGCCATTTGGAATGGATCAGGAATTTGAGTAGCCCCGGGGGTTATTCCATTTGGTGCATTACCCGGTAACAAATCTCTTGGAAGCTGATTTGCTCTAGGTAAAGATTGATTGAGTGTATCGATACGAGGCCATTTTACCCATTTACCAGGTAGTGTGTCTCTTTCAATATATTTTTTCTGACAATTAGAAGCAGGGGTATTTGAATAATAAAAATGCTGTTTACCTAAATGATTCCTATTGATGTATGAACCATAAGTTCCTGCTATACTCTGATATGATCCTAATGCAATAAGATTTGCAATAGTAGCACTATCAGTAAAAGTAAAATAGTTACAGACATAAGTAGTGTCTACATAATGTGTAACAAATGAAGAGTCTTGCCTTTTCGACCAATTTCCAGATAGTATGTCTAGGTAAATTGGTTTACCCCACCAAGTGGTATCCCAGTCTTTTACAGCATAAGGTGATGTACCGTTAGTTCCTGGGGAACCATTTTTTGTCCAGAAATTCCCAGGAAGTGCCGAATTCCAAGGCATAAAATCATGTCCGTATCGGTACCAAAGGTATACGGTATCCCAGTTTGGATAAACATGTCGAGGTAAAGTATCGTGTGAGTAATTACAATTTCTTCTTCCCTGATAGGTAACACCATTGCTGATAAAGAAATGATCACTATGCATAAATTGTTGTACCGCATCACTCCACATACGTGTGGTATCATACATCACCAACAAAGTATCATGAAAACTCAAATAATCATTGGTATTTGAAATTGGTTTGTAATATGCAAACGAATCAATTTTTACTACTGGAGGCCAGCTGTACATACCCGCATGCGGAAAATGAGGAAGACTGAATGAAGTACATTGTGGAGCATAAACATCTCCAAAATCCCAACGTCTCCAAACATTTCTAGATTTATAGTTTACAGATGTATTTACAAAATCAACAGTATCGTTTGGTCCGCATTGTTGCTTTTGAGATGTTTTAATCAGAATCTGAGCTGGTGGGTTTTCAATTCGAGCAAATGGTCCTAAAACTCTTACACCATAATTATAGCTTCGAGCAAATTTATACCAAAAAGTACTTAATGCTTTTCCAGTAGGATCAACAATCGTATTGTAATAGTATGGCTTAGTATGTAGTCCCAAAATATTCAAGCAAGAATCTGCCTGCACATCTTTTAATCCTGTAGGAAATGAAAGTGGAACTATTGAATCTCTAATTGTTTGAAAGGTTTTAGCTATTGGAGGTGGTATAAAGAAATTTGTAAGAACCGCATTGGTGAGCGTTCGTGGTGCAAATCCCCAATATTGATAAACCGGAACAGAGTCGGGTCTAATTATTGGATATGGTGAATATGGTGATGTGAAATTAAGCGTATCGAAATAGTATGCTGTGTCTCCAATGTATTTGTTTTTAAATACCATTTTGTATTTAGCAAAATTGGAAACATGTCCAACATATCTCATTTGTACACTATCAATAGCATTAATAACCATAGCCTGTCCGTCAAATGCCGGATCTCTAGGTAATAATGCCGGACCAACCGCCACTTTATTTGTGTATCTAACAATTTGTCTTATTGGTAATGTACTTGTTACCTTAGTAGGGTCTAACAAATCTCTTTGGCTATCGTAAGTAGTGTCAATGAATCTGTGATAAGGGCCAACCACTTTTGCAGAGTAATAAAAAAATGTTGTATCAGGATGACACTGAACTGTGAACGATGGAAAGAAGGAACCCATTGCTGAATATGCATGACATGGCTGCCACGACATACTATCAAAGTTTCTATTGGTAGGGTCGGCCGGGTCTCCAAAATCCCATATAAATCCTTGCCCCATGCCTCCGGGTTGTACACCCAAAATTTCAGTCTGTTTATAACAAATTGATCCGCTGTTTCCACTTCCCACACAAACCGAATCGGCTAAAATTGTTCCATTTGGCGAGGAGGTAGTTGAAGTTACATCGAATTTAAAATTAATGTTCGCAGGAATTGGTTTTCCTCCTGAGTTTGATGGTGTTTTTCTTAAACTATCTGTACAACCCCAAACATTTGTAATTGACAATTTTGGTTTAAAAATACCTCCTTCACAATAACAGTGGGTAATCGTATCAAAATGTGCAGAGTCAAATTTTCCAACTGCAGTATCACATTTCGTCATTAAAAAAGGACGCTGTCCTGTATAGGTATTTGAATCCGGTTCCCACCAATTATCACATAATTGTTTATCACCAAAATCCCACTGATAATGGTTTACTTTATCAATTGCTAGTGGACTTAAGTTTTTAAATCGGTAACAAGTTTGAAAACAATATCCGCTAGTTTGTATCCATGAAAAATTAGGCGTTGCACTATTTACAACAACAACTCCAAGTGAATCGTGACCGCTAGGATTCACTTTCACTGACTTACAACCGTGATCATCAGTGACTGTTAAACTCGGGAAAAATTGGTTCACAAATCCATATGAATGGCAAACGATAGGACTACAATCATTTTTAGAATCTCCATCTCCAAAAAGCCAAAAACATGATGCTAATTTATTGCTAGGTGATAAAGGATTTTGAATAGAACTATTTACAAAACAAAACTGATTTCCATTAAAACACTGTGTATCTAAAGAATTTGAAGTAAGTGAAAAATTTGCTATTGGAAGTTGGTAAACTGTATAACTTATTGTACCTGCTGAATAGTGGGTGCTATCTGTAGCAACGGCTTCACCTGAAGCGTTATATACTCCCGGAGGAATTCCAAGAAATGGATATTGTTGAGGTATGCCTGATGATGGAGTATGGTTTCCTATAAATTTTCCATAAGGAAGCTGAACCGCATCTGCCCAAAACTTAAAGTATGCCAGTGTCTTTCCGGTTGGAAGAATGGATGTGTTAATGATAAGCGTTACCTGATCACCATCACAAATAGCTGTAGGCGGATATACCGGATACACATCAATATTTTGTGAAAACAACTTTGGTGTGCTTAATACCAATAACATCAAAATGAACAAGGTGTACAGCTTTTTCATATAATTAAGTTTTGATTTGTTTTTTAAATATAAAAATCCCTGTTCGTCAGGGGTGTTTATTTGAAATAATGAATTTGCTAACATAAATTTAATATTTAATATTTTCTACTTTTTAACGAATTATTTTAACAACTCCTCTTTTTGTGTTCACCTTTTCGGTGTTTTTATATTGATAATTAAAGAGGTAAGTATAATCACCTTCTTCACATAGTTCTCCTAAATTCATCTTCGTTCCATCCCAAATTTTATCTTTACTATCGCTTTCAAAAACCAAGTGATTTTTACTGTCATAAATTTTTAAATCGTAGAAACTTTCGTTTTCAATTATTATTAAAAGTTTGTCATTAATCCCGTCTCCGTCAGGTGTAAATGAATTTCCAATTTTAGGTTTCACAAAACTGCTTTCATCATTGATAATAGCAGGAGAAGAAATATTGTTTTCCGGAGGAGAAATTTTATGATTTGGCTTTGGAAGAACCTGTTTTTGCTCAGGCTTTAGAGTTTGTACAATAACCGGTTTCGTCTCAGTAATTTTGGCAATTGGTGAATTAATTGATATAGATTTATTTTCATTTGCTTCAACAATCGGTTTCGAATTCTCAACAGAAACTGAACTATTTTTTGAATTCTGTTTAGGATGAATTATTGAAGGTGTTTGTGATTTTTCTTCTATAATATTTTGGTTTTGATCCGGCAAATTTTCAATAGGTTTTTGTTCAATATTTTGAGGCGCTTGAATTTGAGGAACAGAAACTGTTGTTTGAGTATTTGTGGCTTTATTGAAATAATTAAATGCTAAATATCCTCCTCCTAAAATAATTCCTGAAGTTATTGCTGTGATGGTGATTTTAGAAATAATACTTGCAGATTTGAAAACCTTTGCTGTTTGTGAAATGGTATTTTGTGAATTGATATTGGGGGTTTTTGATATTCCTTGTTGAATATCAGCCCATGAATTGGAAGGAGGAGTAGCTTCAAATCCATCAAAGCTGTTCCTTAATAATTCATCAATATTATTTATATTTTTCATCTGATAATTTTTTGCACTTTTAACAATTCATTTTGCAAAACAACTCTGGCTCTAGATAATTGAGACTTTGAAGTCCCTTCACTTATCCCCAGCATTTCTGCAATCTCAGCATGTGAATAGCCTTCAATAATAAAAAGGTTTAACACATTTCTATAACCAGCCGACATCTTATTAAGTACAACCAAAATTTCTTTTTGAGATATTTTCTCTAAAGTAAAATCGTGGTGTACATTGTTATAAGCTAATTCAACATCTTCCTGATTCTGATGATTTTTATTTGCCCGATAATGCTCTAATGCAGTGTTTATAAAAATTCGCTTCATCCAACCTTCAAATGAACCCGTAGAATTGAACTGACCCATTTTTGTAAAAATTTTTATAAACCCATCTTGCAAAATATCTTTTGCATCATCATAACAATTGCTGTATCGTAAACAAATACCAAACATGCTTTTAGAATATTGGTCATATAAACGTTTTTGCGCTTTCCCGTCTCCACCGATACAATCCTTTATTAAATTCAGCTCAAGTTGTTTATCCACTTTTATTGTACCAATTATATGTTCAGATGTAAATAGAGGTGCTTTGGTTGCAATGGTATAAAAAATTCTTAAAAGTTTCTTAATCCTTGTAATCAAATACAGATTTAGCATATTTTAGTAGAATATTTTACGCTTGAAAAAGAAAGATTTCATAAAACTACTTTTCACTCTTTACTTTTTGTGGTTTTCCCACGATAAAATCATTGCGCAAAATCCTGAAAAAATTTCTTCAGAAAATAATTTTGAATTTGTTGAAAACATAGGTCAATGGGATAATCCATCGTTATACTCGGTTCAAATGAATGGTGCTGAATTATTTATTGAAAAAAATGCATTACAATATTTTTTTTACGATCAGGGCGACATTGCAAAACTTGTAAAACATCCACGTGCTGTTAAAGAAGATTTTAAAAGTTACACAGTAAAAGGACATGCACTTAGAATTAACTTTTTAAGCTGCAATGAAAATACGAAGGCAATCGGTTCGCAACCTTTTAAACATTATTACAATTATTTTAGGGGCAACAACAGCATGCGATGGAAATCATTTGTAAAACCTTTTGCAGAAGTTTCTCTTCAAAAAATTTATCCTGGAATTGACATTAAATTATACACCGAATCGCGCACACATTCTTTAAAATATGATTTGATTTTACAACCGGGTGCCGATCCTGAAAATATAAAAATGAATTATGAAGGAGCTGAAAATTTAAAAATTAAAAGTGGCGCACTTTACGCTCAAACAAGCGTTCGAACATATATTGAATTAAAACCTTTCGCTTATCAAATCGTTGATGGGCAAACGAAAAAAATTAAATGCGATTTTATTCTCACCAACAATACATTAAGTTTTAAACTCGGTTCATACGATCATTCCATTCCGCTTGTGATCGACCCGGTTGTGATTTTTTCAACTTATTCCGGTTCAACTGCCGATAACTTTGGACATACTGCAACCTATGATCATGATGGTAATTTTTATGCTGCCGGAATAGTTACCGGACCATTTGCATCTTTTAATCCAAACGGCCGTTACCCTGCAACAGTTGGTGCTTTCATGCAAACTTATAATGGAGGAACCACTCAATGGCCTGAGTCTTCATTTCCTTGTGATATCTCAATCAGCAAATACAATAATGATGGTTCAGCTTTGATGTACGCAACTTATTTGGGAGGAAACCGAAACGATTATCCGCATAGTTTGGTGGTTGATAAAGATAACAGACTGATTGTTTATGGAAGCACCTGTTCCAACAATTTTCCGGTTACTTATGGTGCATATGATACTACTTTTAACAGCACCACAAACGAATCTGATATCATCGTTACAAAATTTAATACTACAGGTTCTGCATTGATTGGTTCAACTTATCTTGGAGGCTCATCTTGGGATGGGATCATGTGGTCGGATCCTTCGAGTGTGATTGATACGTTAAGTGTAAACTATGCTGATGAATTTAGAGGTGAAGTACAGGTAAATAATGCAAATGAAATTGTGATAGCTACAACTACTTTTTCATCAAATTTTCCGACAACATCAGGTGCATTTCAAACTGTAAATAAAGGATTGCAAGAAGCTTGCATTTTTAAATTTGACAGCACACTAAAAAAATTAATTTGGTCATCTTATTTAGGAGAGTCGAATAATGATGCAGCCTATTCGTTAGACATTGATACCATAGGAAATATTTATGTGGCAGGTGGAACTCAAAGTAAAAGTTTTCCAATAACATCAGGTGTTTACCAATCAAGTTTTGCCGGTGGTCCTGTAGATGGTTTTATTACAAAAATAAGTTCAAATGGAAGCGCCATCATGCGATCGATGTATTGGGGTGGGGCAAAATATGATCAAACTTATTTTGTAAAACTCGATACAAAAGGAAAAGTAAATGTATTCGGACAAACATTTGATTCGATGCCGGTTACTTCAAATGTTTATAGTTCAGCAAAAGGCAGTTTATATATTTCCCGATTCTCAAATAATTTAGATTCGTTAGAATTTTCTACGGTTATTGGAAATGGAGTTCAAAACAATGCGCTATCACCGAGTGCATTTATTGTTGATGCTTGTGGAAATATTTATGCTTCGTGCTGGGGAGGAGAAACAAATTTATATGGTAACGGTTATACCAACTTTCATTATGCTCATAACACCGCACTTTTGCCAATTACAAGTGATGCTTTACAAAGTTCAACAGACAATAGCGACTTCTATTTATTTGTTTTAAAAAAAGATGCCAAGACTTTATTTTACGGAAGTTATCTGGGAGGAAATCAATCGGGCGATCATGTTGATGGAGGCACAAGCCGATTTGATAAACGAGGAATAATTTATCAATCGATATGTTCGAGCTGTCATAATAGTTATTATACTTTAAGTGATTTTCCTACAACTCCAGGCTCGTACTCGCCATTAAATAAAAGTCCGAGATGCAGCAACGCAGCTTACAAACTTGATTTTAGATTAAGCGATTTGGTGATTGCTGATTTTTTAATTTATCCCAGAAACAGTTGCTCCGACACTGTGCTCACTTTTACAAACAAAAGTTATAACGGCAAACAATTTTATTGGTATATTGATAATGTTCTTAAAGATACTGCACGCAATTACAAATATTCTTTTCCGAAAAAAGGGAACCACCAAATTAAACTTGTTGCCGTTGATTCATCCCGATGTATCATTGTTGACAGTATCGCAAAAACCGTAAATATTGCTGCATCAAGCAATAGCGATTTTACTTTTATTCGTGACTCCTGCTCGTTTAAAGTATCGTTTACAAACAACACTTTTGTAGCAAACGGAGATTCTGTTCCATACTTTTGGAAGTTTGGTGATGGCGATACTTCCACACAAAAAAATCCGATACATACTTTTTTCCAGGGAGGAAATTATTTTGTTTCCCTCATCAGTAATCCGGGAACATTATGTGCCGATACCACACAAAAAACTTTTTATCTCGACACCACAAAATATCAACTTGAACCTCGAATAAAAATTATTCCCTTGCAATCTTGCCTGCCTTCTTCTGTAAGTTTTTTTAATCGGTCAATAAACGGGAAAAAGATTTTTTGGTATTACGATAACATCTTAAAAGATTCTGTCAATCAATTTTCAGATTCATTTTTTCTTGAAAAAACTATCGTAGTAAAACTCGTGGTGATGGATTCGGTGACTTGCAAAAAAATTGATTCCACAAATCAAACCATTAGCACAGTTGCATCGAGTAATGCATCTTTTGTAACCGTTCCGGATACCTGTGGCAAAAAATATTCTTTCACAAATACTTCCACATCGTATAAAAATATTCCAGTAAAATATTTATGGGATTTTGGTGATGGCGATACCTCCACACAAAAAAATCCTACACATAAATATTTGGATAACGGAGTATATATTATCAAGTTGGTTTGTAATTCAGGAACCGCATGTGCCGATAGTTTTTACGATTATGTTGTATATGACAGTGCCTATTATTTTGTGGTTCCTAAATTTGACCCATTGCCATGGTATGGTTGCTCTCCACAATTTTTAACCTGTGCTAATTTAACTCAAAATAACCGACACAAATTTTATTGGTACACCAACGGTGTTTTGCGTGATTCCAATTTTAATTTTCAAGACAGCCTTATTCTTCCAAATTTATATCGGATAAAATTAATTGTGGTTGATAGTAATACCTGCAATATTGCCGACTCGATTACTCAAAATGTTTTTGTCGATGTGTCGAGCAAAAGTGCTTTTACATTATTCAGAGACACTTGTTCTCCACTCGTATTTTTTACAAACAAAAGCACCACCTTTCAAAATAATGTAGTCAATTATTATTGGACTTTTGGAGATGGAACTTCTTCCTATAGCAAGGATCCAATTTCGCATGCTTACCCAAGCAGTGGAAATTATACCGTAACGTTATACAGTGGTTCGGGACCTTGCACCGACACTTCTTTTATTACTTTTAATTATGATATTTCAGGACATATTTTAAAAGCAGGATTTCAGGTTTCAGATACTTTTTTGTGCATCCCTCAGATCTTGCAAATATCAAATACCAGCAGTGGTGGGAAATATTTTTATTGGTATGTGAATGATGTGTTTGTGAGTTCTTCAAAAAACTATTCCATAAATATTTCTTCAACCGGAATTACAAAAATCAAACTTGTCGTTATTGATTCTTCGAGATGTAATTTTATTGATTCGTTTGAAACAAGTGTAAATGCTATTCAAAAATCGACTGCCGATTTTGGCATCTCTGCAGATGTTTGTTCGCGTGAATTATTTTTTAAAAACAAAACCGGTATGCCGGGAATTCCCTACAAATGGAATTTTGGTGATGGAGATTCTTCGTTTAACGCAAATCCTTCGCACAGTTATTCAAAGCCTGGAACCTATATTATAAAACTTATTAGTAATGCAGGAACTAAATGTGCCGACACCACATTCAAACAATATAATTTTAATGGAGATACCATTGATGAATTAATTATCCCAAATGCCTTTTCTCCAAATGGTGATGGCATCAATGATTTTTTTGAAATTCGTGGCGTTTCATGGGAATGCGATACGTTTCATATTTTTATTTTTAACAGATGGGAAAATCCATTTTTTGAATCGAGCGACCCGAGAATAATGTGGAATGGAAAAAATGAAAGAGGTGTAGAAGCTTCAGATGATGTGTATTTTTATTTGCTATACATTAAAAAACACAGTGGAAAAGAAATGAATATTCATGGAACAATCACGCTAGTTACAGGTGTAAAAAACTAATCAGTTTTTTCTAATTACATCCCAACTGTGATCGCCCAATAATTTTACCGAAGCAACAAATTTTCTTGTGTTTTTTGATTGTCCCCATTCATCAGGACCAATAAGTGACAATGTAAAATGATCATCTTTTTCATACAGATGATAAACTTGACCGATAACAGGTACAAAACGAATATCCGATTGATAAATTTTTTCTGAAACTTTTAAGCGGTTTTCAATTTCTCTTACTTGCTGAACAATTAAATCTGCCTGCTTTTTTAGCAACGAAATTTCCTGATTCGCATAATGATTCATTGCCTCTACAGCATTTGCTTTTATCTGGTTCTTATCTTCAGGACGGATTATTGGAGAGCCAATACTAAGTGGAATAGGCGACAGCGATGCTTCACCTTCATAACTTTCAAATTCTTCGTTTGATTTCATCATCATTAATAAAACAAAAATAAGTGGAATTGTTTTTAGAAGTATGAACAAAACTTTATGTGCATTAAATGGTTATTTTTGAAACGTTATGAACCTAAAAGTTGAAATAGACGAAAATTCCGGTTTTTGTTTCGGTGTTGTATATGCAATTGAAATGGCCGAAAACATTTTGGATGAATGTGGCAAATTGTATTGCCTTGGTGATATTGTGCATAATGACGAAGAAGTTGCGCGACTCACAGCAAAAGGATTGAAAATAATTAATCATGAAGATTATAAAAATCTTAGAAATGAACGTGTATTAATTCGTGCTCATGGTGAGCCTCCTGAAACTTATCGGCTCGCATTGGAAAATGATCTTGAACTTGTTGATGCAAGTTGCCCTGTTGTTTTAAAATTACAAAACCGCATTCGTGAAGCAAATAATGACGAAGAAAAAATTCTGATTTACGGAAAACACGGACATGCAGAAGTGATAGGTTTAGAAGGACAAACAAATGGTGATGCCATTGTGATTGAAAAATTTGAAGAGCTTGATAATATTGAATTACCTAAAAAAATTCAGCTTTACAGCCAAACAACAAAAAGCGCAAAAAACTTATATGCACTTCGTGACCTGTTGGTGAGCAAAGGTGTAGAAGTAGATTTTAACGATACCCTTTGCCGACAAGTTTCAAATCGCGATATTCATTTAAAGAATTTCTCCCTTCAATTTGATAAAATTGTTTTTGTTTCAGGAAAAAAATCATCGAATGGAAAAGTGCTTTTTGATGCGTGCAAAGAAGTAAATCCAAATGCATATTTTGTGAGCTCGAAAAATGAAATTCAAAAAGAGTGGTTCAACGAAAATGATTCGGTAGGAATTTGCGGAGCCACATCCACACCGCAATGGCAAATGGATGAAGTAAAAGAAGCGATATTAACTTTATAAAAATTAACTATGAAAAAAATACTTTTATCAGCAATACTATTTACAACAATTGCATTGGTTATTTATAGTTTCACTAACCGTAAAGAAAAAAAAAGTAATCCTCCAAAAATTTCGTTCTATGATTTTAGTATCAAATCTCTTGACGGAAAATCAACAATTAACTTCAGCAGTTTTAAAGGTAAAAAAGTACTGTGTGTAAACACCGCTTCTATGTGTGGGTTTACTCGTCAGTATGATGGTTTAGAAAAGTTGTATGAAAAATATAAAAACAAACTTGTTATCATCGGATTTCCATGTAATCAATTTGGTGAACAAGAGCCTTGGGATGCCAAACAAATTGGTGAATTTTGCAAAGGCCGTTACAATGTATCATTTCCTTTAACCGAAAAAATTATTGTAAAAGGAGATAGTGCTCATGCAATTTATAAATGGCTTACACAAAAAGAAATGAACGGTGTGAAAGATGTGAAAATCCGTTGGAATTTTGGAAAATTTTTGATTGATGAAAAAGGGAAATTCGTTGAATATTTTCCTTCGGATACCGAACCTGAAGATCCAAAATTGAGTTCATTGATTGAGAAATAATAGTTAGTAAAAAATTATCACCAAGGCTGCAAAACTTTGGCAGCCTTTTTTATTTTTGCCCAAATAATAAAACCATAAAAAATGAAAGTAGCAGTTGTTGGAGCCACAGGACTAGTAGGAACAATGATGTTAAAAGTTTTAGCAGAGAGAAATTTTCCGCTTACAGAACTTATTCCTGTTGCATCAGAAAAATCTGTTGGCAAAAAAATCATCTTTAAAGGAAAAGAATATTCTGTTTTCAGCATGCAACAAGCCATTGATGCAAAACCTGATATCGCGTTGTTTTCGGCAGGTGGAAATACTTCATTGGAATGGGCACCAAAATTTGCTGAAGTTGGAACTTATGTTATTGATAATTCGTCAGCATGGAGAATGCATCCTGATAAAAAATTAGTGGTTCCCGAAGTGAATGCAAACGTGATTACAAAAAACGATCACATCATTGCAAATCCAAATTGTTCCACCATTCAAATGGTGATTGTGTTAAACCCTTTGCATAAAAAATACAAGATAAAACGTGTGGTGGTTTCTACTTACCAATCTGTTACCGGCACAGGTGTTAAAGCCGTTCAGCAATTAGAAAACGAACGCAAAAATATCGTTGGCGAGATGGCTTATAAATATCCAATTGATAAAAATTGCATTCCTCAAATTGACGTGTTTTTAGAAAACGGTTATACCAAAGAAGAAATGAAAATGGTGGATGAAACTAAAAAAATTATGCAGGATAATGGTATTCAACTTACTTCAACTTGTGTGCGTATTCCTGTAATGGGCGGACATAGTGAAAGTATCAATATTGAATTTGCAAATGATTTCGATTTGAATGAAGTGCGAACTATTTTATCACAAACAGCAGGGGTAATTTTGAAAGATGATATTGCCAATTTTATTTATCCGATGCCACTGGATGCTGATGGAAAAGACGAAGTTTTTGTTGGAAGAATAAGAAGAGACGAATCGCAAGCAAACACTTTAAATTTATGGATAGTTGCCGATAATTTACGCAAAGGTGCTGCAACAAATGCTGTTCAAATTGCGGAGTATTTAATTAAAGAAAAGATAGTGGCCTGAAGTTTTTAACTGCAGTCAGTTCGAGTAGCTGCAAAGATATGGCGAAAGTGCGTATCGAGAACAGTTTGTAATACTAACCCCTTCTCGATACAAACACTAACACAAAACCTGCCCAATATTTTACTCGAAGTGACTGTCATTTCAAACAACCATTTCAGGAATTTCACCAACAACCAATAAATGTCCTTCTGTTTTTTCGCGGATATATTCTACCGTTATTCCCGGTGCACGTTC
The DNA here is from genome assembly GCA_903898215.1 of uncultured Bacteroidota bacterium. Taxonomy (GTDB): domain Bacteria; phylum Bacteroidota; class Bacteroidia; order UKL13-3; family UKL13-3; genus CAIUEQ01. The sequence goes on from CAIUEQ010000143.1 coordinate 21,533, forward strand.
TAATAATTGAAAACCTTCAGGAACAATATCAAATACCCCTAATTCGGTAACAACTTTTTTTACGCATCCTAATCCTGTAATTGGAAGTGAACATCTTTTCAGGAGTTTTGAATTTCCTTTTTTATCGACATGCTGCATGGCAACAATAATATTTTTTGCAGCAGCAACTAAGTCCATCGCACCACCCATTCCCTTTACCATCTTACCCGGAATTTTCCAATTGGCGATGTCGCCATTTTCGGCAACTTCCATTGCACCTAAAACTGTGAGATCAACTCTTCCACTTCTGATCATTCCGAAGCTTAAAGCAGAGTCAAAAAAACTTGAACCAATTGTTGTAGTTACTGTTTGTTTTCCTGCGTTTATTAAATCAGCATCTACTTCATCAGCAAAAGGAAACGGACCGATTCCAAGCAATCCATTTTCACTTTGTAAAACCACTTCAATTCCTTCGGGAACATAATTGGCAACCAACGTAGGAATACCGATTCCAAGGTTTACATAATATCCGTCTTTTAATTCTTTCGCGATGCGTTTTGCAATTCCAAATTTGTCTAACATAATTTTGCTTTTAGCTATTAGCCGCTGGCTTCTAGCAATTACTTTTTTTATTTTTAACTATTCAACTAATAAACCTATCAACTTTTCAACCGAGTTGTAACTTGTTCAATTCTTTTTTCATAATCAACTCCTTGGAAAATTCTGTTTACGAAAATTCCGGGTGTGTGAATTTGATCCGGATCAAGCTCTCCGGCAGGCACTAATTCTTCCACTTCGGCAATGGTAATTTTTCCTGCCATCGCCATCATCGGATTAAAATTACGGGCAGTTTCTCTAAAAATTAAGTTGCCATGCGTATCACCTTTCCATGCTTTTACAATTGCATAATCGGAATCAAATGCATATTCCAATAAATATTGTTTGCCGTTAAATTCTCTGATCTCTTTTCCATCGGCAACTTCAGTTCCAACACCTGCAGGTGTGAATATTGCAGGCATTCCATAACCTGAAGCCAAACATCTTGTAGCTAAAGTTCCTTGAGGAATAAGTTCCACTTCCAATTCGCCACTTAATAACTGACGCTCGAATTCTGCATTTTCGCCAACATAACTTGACACCATTTTTTTAACCTGACGGGTATTTAATAACAAGCCAATTCCAAAATCATCCACACCAGCATTATTTGAAATGCATGTTAAATTTTTTACTCCTGTTTTCACCAATGCATTGATACAATTTTCCGGAATCCCGCATAGTCCGAAACCACCTAGCATGATCGTAGCTCCATCCTGAATATCTTTTACCGCTTCTTCGGCATTTGCCACTAATTTATTTAACATATTTAGTTATTTGTTATTGAGTTATTTGTTATTGAGTTATTAAAAAAGTTATTGGTTGTTGGTTATTAGTTTTAGTTAAATTAGTTATGGTTGATTTGTTATTTAGATTTATATATTCTTCTTCATCTGCACATCATCAAATTTGCACATCATCAAATTTGTTATTCACCTATCACAGCGCTCAATCCTTCATCACATAACGCCTGACACATTGCAGCTAATTCGTCATGAGTTCCTGATTTTACCACTGATTTTCCTTTATAATGAATGATTGTTGCTGATTGTTCTGCCTGAATAGCATCGTGATTACAAATTCTTACCAAGCATTCAATCACATGATCGAACGTATTCACATCATCATTAAAAATAATGAGATTTAAGCCAGAAGTTGTTTCATCAAGAGTAACAACTTCTTCCTCAACTTTTCTAATTTCTTTTGACATATGTATCTTTTTTTAATTTGAAGATTACCTATTTTGTTTTCGATTTAAAACTAAATCTGTTTTCATTTCCTGCCAATAAACGTTTGATATTTGGACGGTGTAAATATACTACTGCAATTGCTATTACACTACAAAACGCAAGAAAACCAAATTGATCCAACCCATAAAAATATCCAACAGCAATTGGGCTGGTTAAAGCTCCGGCCATACTTCCAACAGAAATATATCTAGTTATCCAAACCAACAAAATAAAAACTGCCAAACAGATTAATGCCACCCTAATATCCATAGCAAATAATACAGCAAATAATACCGCAACACCTTTTCCTCCTTTGAAGCCTGCAAACACCGGAAATACGTGCCCAACAACTGCAAGCACACCAAATAATATCTGATAATTAAAAAGTTCGCTTACATCATTGGTGTCTTTTAAAAAAGTTAGAGCCGGAAGTTTTGTTGCAATAAATCCTTTTAAAAAATCAAGAAAGAAAACAATAAATCCCGCTTTATTTCCAAGAGTCCTTAATGTGTTTGTTGCACCTGCATTTCCGCTTCCATGTTGGCGTACATCAATTTTATGAAAAATTTTTCCATACCAAACTGCCGAAGGAATCGAACCTAAAAGATATGCTAAAACACTCGTTAAAATAATTATTATCATCTGTGGTTTATTTATTTTTCATGGCTTTTACAAACTGATTTCGTGCTGAAATATTTGCTAATCGAAGTTTGTATTCATCCTTTGAAACTTTGTCAATTTGATCTTTTAAAATTTTATTAAATGCCAAATCGGAGCCTATCACATACATGATTCCTTTTTGATATTTAAAGAAATACCAGCTGCCTTGTGGCGATTGCAAGTATAAAGTAAAATCATCCCCACTCCTTCGTTTTACAAGCTCCATTTTTCCTCTGATCTTACGTTCAAATTTATATTTATCAAACGAGTTTATACCGATATCACCAACAGATACCAATGATCTTGTTGGCTGATTCCATTTCACATTCATATCTGAAATAAAGATCGTTTTCTCCAAATCATTTATTAACCTGATGGAATTATTATCTTCAATTTCTTCTTTTATTTTTTTGATATTTCTTTCTTCCACCACTTCCGATAATGCTTTTGTTAAAAACACCGGATCGAACTCAGGTTGGTTTGCTGTAAGTGATTGATCGGTGAGCGAATCATACATTGCACGAATAGCGTTTTGTGGGAAAGGAAAATTAAGCAACATCACAAGCTTCATATTAAATGAAGTATCGAGATAACTGTAACTTGCATTACCGGCTGCTGATATCTCAAACTTGCTGCCTTCAAATCCAATTTTATAGCGACCTTCGGTATAGAAATTTTTCTTAGCTTCATTAAACTCCATTAAATTTCCTTTTGGTGCTTGTTTAAAAATCTTACTGTATGAGCCCATTTTAAAGACGTTAGTTTTTTCGTCATAAAATAATGTTCCCTGTACTTTTATCAACTCATGATCGGAGGCACTTCGCTTACGAGAAAAGAAACTCGGATAAGCATGCGTTGAATCAAGAGAAATATTCATTCCAACAGAAAGTGTTTGTCGGTTTTGATTCACTAGCGATTCCTGCACATTGATATAAACCGAATCGGGATTTACAACAGCTGAGTTTCTGAACCAATCTGTTTTCGGCATTGGCAATTTATTTTCAGCTAGGAAATATCCGTCATACTCGAGGTTTTTAACAATACTTTTCAGCAATGCATTTCCTTTAAAGAAAATATGCGGACCAACATAAAAATGAATAGAATCAGGAATAATTGATTTAGCAACAAGTTGATGAGCCGTATTGATATTTATTTCGCTCAAGAAAAATTTCTGTTTGTTTTTCTTTCTGTCGACATACTCGTAATCTCCTTTTCCATCCAAATTAAATCTTCCTAATATTTTCACTGAAGCGTTTTCAATATTGTGATATTTAGTGATGGTATCGGCAGTAATATTTGCGCGATATAAAATTTGCATATCAGCATCTTGTTTAATGGTAACTTGCTGACTGTCGGCAAAAACTTTTGCATCACCCACACGTATAAAAGGAACCTTTTTTGAATAGAGTGTAAAGTCGTGTAAATCGAGTGTAGAAATTCCTGTTGTAAATTTCAGCGAATCTTGTCCTGAACGTGTAGATACCAGATAAGATGCAGCTTCGCTGTTAATCATATAACTTCTGAAATCCACTTTTTTATGATCCATATACCAAATAAATTGTTCGAACGAACCTGCGTATTGATTAAAGGTAAAGTTAGAATTTAGGCCTCCAGAATTGAATACAAAATTGCCGATCCTATCCTGCAAATTCACGTTAGCTTTTACAGAAGCTGAGTTGAAAGAAAATCTTGAAGAATCTTGAAGAGAGCGAATTCTGAATGTACAATTTTCGGATAAAATATTATCTGGTTGAAGCCAAAAATCTTCGGATAGCAATTGCGATTCTTCCACATTTGTAATCCCACGAGCACGCAAATCGGTTGGCGTTAAAATAAGCGTACCATCCAGCGTTGAACGATTGTCAGAAAATGAAATGTATTCCTGTGTTCTTGAAACAAACATCGTATCGGCATAAGGAAGCCAATGTTCGTATACATTTACACCTTTAACAGTTGGATAAATAGACGTGCGTAAATTGTCGAATGTATTACACTGCGCATTCATCGAATCGAGCAAAAATATAAATTGATTGGAAACAGAAGTTGAGGAAATATATTTTAGATTTCCGTTGCCAAAAAAACCTTCATCACTTAATGAAAGATCAACAAATCCTCTTCCTTTTCCTCCATACATTGGGTAACCGGGTTCAGGAGATGCAAGTTTAAATCCTAAAGATTTATCAGATTGGAGCGAAATAAAATGTTTGAGATCAGGAATAATTCCACCTGAAATAAGTGTTCCGCTTAATGCCATGTGTTCCAAATCCAAATCATTCAAACTATCCATGGTAAAAGGATCTACGTCAAAATAAAATCTGTCGTGCTGATAGGTTCCGAGTTGTGTTGATGGTTTATCATAAAAAACTTTTGATCCCACATCGGATTTAAATACCGGATAACCGGGAAAATGTTTTCGTCCGCTTTTATTAAAAGCATGATCGATTGCGAGGGTTCCATAAATATTATTCAAAGCACTTTTTACAGGAAGATTATTTCCTGTTTTTTCATCTTTGTAAAGAAATTTCATGGAGTCAACGTTATTCAAACGCACTTCAAATTTTACGTAATCAAATGAAAATCCATTGCCATAAAAATCTACTTTTCCTGCCCTTAGTTTTCCTGAAAAATCCATGGTGCGATTTTTCTTGAGTGTAACAACTTGTTCTTTGGGAATGATATAAACATTTTGCGAATCGCTAAAATAAAACTTCGGAACTCCTTGTATCTGTAAGTCGTTATTAATTAAACTAATTGTTGCATTAGCATATCTTTTTATGATTGATTCAAAAGTAATAGCGTCATAATCTGTTCTGCCATAATGCGCGTTCACATAATCTTTCAACTTTGATTTAAGGGTTACATATTCTCTTTTCGAATCGTAGTTAATAAAACCACGAGAATGCAAATCGATCATTTGAATTTTTATATCGCTTTTATTGCTTTTAAAATTTGCAGCATAGTGCTCGATATAAAATCCGTTTATCTTATTTCTCTCGCAATATAATTTGATGCGTTGCAAAGGATTATAATCCAACATAAATCCCAATTGCTCAAATCGGTAATCTCTGAAATGATTAATAGATTCAAACCTCGCGGGTGCATTATCGTTAATCATATCAATATCAATTTTAGGATTATTCAGATCCCATTTTACTTCATCACAATAAAATTCAACATTGTGATAAGTATCTAAAAAAGGAGCCAAACTGATTCCTTCTTCATTTCGGTATAGAATGATATTATGATCATTTAAACGATAAGTAAATTCAAGTTGTGGATGAAAAATCGAATCTTTATCGAGGTATAAAGTTGCCGATGCTTTTTGAGTGCTTACTTTATTTGCACGCACAACAAGTTCTTGAGATGCAATTTTTAATGCCGGCTTTTCCTTAAAATAAAACACCAATTGTGCGGGCACCGAATCGGTTCCCTTACAAATAATTGTTGCCCCTTTCATTCCAAAACCACCGGTATATTTTCCTCTTCCAAAATTTAATCCACTATAATTTTTCTTGTACGATTCAAATTGCGGATAGGGAGATTTCTCGCCCATCGATTGCCCCATTGGCTTATCAGTGAGCTTTCCGATTAGAGGTTGTGAAAATAAAGTAGGGTTATAAAAAAGGGCTGTATCGGCAATAACCATCCCCGATTGAAAATCAATTTTATAAGATTTAAGGATGGCATAAATATGAGCACTATCAATTCCAACACGCGTCCAATCGCTTTTACCGCCTTTCCCAATCCAGATATTTGTTGCAGGAAAATATTTTCCTGAAGTATTATAAATTTCGAGTGTATCGCCAGGGGTATAACAAAACAGATCAAGATTTTTAAAAATAAAAGCCGGATCACCTTTTGTTTGCAGATCAACATCAGTACTATTGCTCACCCACTTCATGCTTCCAACATTTGCCACAACCTGATCGCCATAAATATTTCTGGAAACAATCAAAAATTTTGTGAAAGCATCCTTCGAAATATTCAACGCATTAAAAAGTGCTTTATGCCAATTATCAAATTTGCTCACCTGATTGCTGGCAACAATTCCGTTCATTGCTTTCAGATAATTTTCGAAATCAGGGGAGATCAAAAAATTTCTGCTGAGCATTTCGTTGCTCATTTTTATGATATAAATTTTTTGGGTATTGCTAAACCTTCCGGCATTATAATATCCTTCAAATTCCGACATCGCGTCTTTTGCTTCGCTTTTCCCGCTCTTATCTATATAATCACCAAAGTCGTTAATAAACTGTGCCACATCAAACGAAAAGCTATTTGGGTTTTGGGCAAAAGTTTTTGATGAAGATAAAATTACAACAAATAAGACGAACAGGATTTTCTTCATTTGGCGCAAGATAAAAAATAATTTCGTCTTTGGTAAATGTGCTTTGCTCGCTTTTGAGAATGAGTAATTGGCAACAAGCAAAAGGCAATAAGCAATTGTCTTTTAACTATTGATTTTGTTTAGTATAATTTTGACTTATTTAAAGGGCTTATCGATTTCAAATCAACAATGTAGATTTAAAAAAAAGTTAGATGCGTTTAATTTTTATCGTTTAACAAACGGCATTGAATACATATATTTTTTAATATTAGATGAGTGTTTTTATGCAAGAGGAACTTTAACATTTACAAAGCATATTCTATACACCAAAAATTAGACACATTCATCAGACCACTTGATTTTGTAGGGGGGGGGGTAATTATTTAAATTGTACAAATGATACATTGAGCAAAAACATTTTAACTCATCAATACTGTTTAAAGCAAGTTTTTTTAAAACTCTTTCGCGGTACGAATTTACCGTAGTAGCTTCAATATGCATTGCTGCGGCAATTTCATGTTGCGATTTATGGTTTGCAAAATGCAATAAATATTCACGTTCGCGCTCAGCTAAAATCAGCAATTTGTTTTCAAAAAAACCATTATCTTTAAATGCTTTATTATACGATTGCAGTATAGCAGAACTAATAAAAATTTTATTATTTTCAATTGAATTAAATAAGTGATTAAGCGTTTCCTCATCTAACTCTTCTTTACTTGAAATAAAGTTTATCCCTGCCTCTTTTAAATGCCAAAGCACCATGTTTGCATACCGAGAGTATGTGTTTTCAATCCAATGTATTTCGCTTACAAAAACAAATGTATGATGTTTTGTGCCTCTATGCAAAACTGTTCTAAAAAGCTCAACGCCATCCATTTTTTCTAAATCAATATTTGCTATAACAATAGTTGGGGGTGCGGCAATCAAATTATTTAATGCTTCTTTACCAGAGCTTGTTTGAATAACACAAGCATTAAATTGGTATTGTTTAATAAAATCAATAAATCCTTTGCGGTAAAAATGGCAACGGTCGGCAACCAACCAGTTATTTATTTTCATAGTTTATATTATTTCATTCGGTTAAAGTAAGTACATAACTTCAATTTAGCATGTGGTTTATTTAACCACATTAAAATACTCAAATAAACCACAACAAAATACTTAAATAAACCACAGCGCAAATTAATCTGTTTGCTAACCTTTGGCACTCACAAATTATTTTTAAAAATTATGAAAACAAAAATGTTTACTTTAGCTGTTGCATTATTACCACTCTTTGGATTTGCACAATGGATACCAGGCGGTACGGGATATTGGACTGCTTGGCCAATAGGTATAAAAACAGTTCCAACAGGAACTTATTTTTTAGAATCTTTAGGAGATATAAGATTTTGGAATGGACCAGGTGATTACATAGAAGCTGCAAGACCAAATGCAGAAAATGGATTTAGTTTAATTCAAGGTACTGGTCAAAGAGCTGACTTACGTTTTGATGGAAATACTTTAAAATTGGTTACTAACACAGGTGGTACAGTACCAATACCAGAAAATGGAATTACAATAAATACAAATGGTTTTGTTGGAATGGGAAATGCAAATGCACCATATCGATTAACAATCAATGACAAATCAAACAATGATTTTGGTGCATGGATATGTAGCAAATCAACTGGTCCTTCTTTATTTGTAAGAAAGGATGATTATGGTACTGCTACAAATAGCTACACAGCATTGCCTAATTTTGCATTCCAAGCCGAAAATTATGTAACAAGCGCAACTGCTCCTTTTAATGGAGGGGCATTAATTACCGGATTTGATTGGGGTACTCAAACATACGCTAAGGGACAAAGTACTAGTGCACAGCCAAAGGCACTAGTAGCAATTGCAGAGTCGGATCCTGCAAATCATTATATTATGGATATTTCAACTGGTATTATTGCACAAGGTTTGGATGCTCATTGGGCATATGGTATAACAAGTATTGGGGTTGCAACTAATGAGGATGGGAAAAGTATATTTGGTACAGGAATACAATCTACAGGGCAAGTTAAAAATGGCGAAAGTAATTTTTGGGCTATTTCTACAGGAGTTGACGCTAGAGCTCTTGGTGGGAATGAAGCAATTGGTGTATCTGGCTTGGCTGATTGGATAATTCCTAGTAATAAATTACATACTGCTTATGGAGTAAAAGGGGTTGCCCAAGATGCTAGTTATCTTGCATATGGAGTATTTGGTTTTGGTACAGCGGATCAATCTTCTTATGGTGTATTTGGCAGAGGATTAGGTACTTCAAGTGAAACAGGAACTCAGTCATATGGTTTATATGGAATTGGAACTGTTGCAGATAAAGCGTATGGTGCGTATGCCTATGGATCTGAAACGACAATATCGTATGGTGTCTGGGGTGAAGCTGAGGCTACTTCAGGAACCACATATGGACTATATGGATGGGGACATGGTGGCTCTACAAATTGGTCAGGTTACTTTAATGGTGCTGCATTCTGCTCGTCAGGTTATTGGACACCTTCAGACCAGCAGTTTAAAGAAAATATTACTCCATTAAATAATTCTTTAGATATTATTAATAATTTAAATCCTAAAAAATATACTTTTAAACAAAGCGATGAATTTCTTGGTATGACTTTCCCAACCGGAGATTCATATGGACTTATTGCCCAAGAGTTAGAATTAGTTTTACCAACATTGGTAAAACAATCTTTAAATCCTGAAATAAAAGACACAACCGGAAAATTGATTTCTAAAAAATTTGAATTTAAAGCAGTTGAATATGTTTCACTCATTCCAATATTAGTAGGTGGTATTAAAGAGCAACAAATACAAATTAATGCAAAAGATTCGTTGATAAATATTCTTGCATCTCAAATAAAAAACATACATGACGTGTTAACTAAAAACGGATTGAATGTAAATTTAAATAACAGTTCGTATTACAATATTGTTCTTTATCAAAATAATCCTAATCCATTTAAAGATAATGCGTCCATAAATTATACTATACCTGTTGATGCCGGAATATCTTCATCCACTCTTTACATTTATGACCTATCAGGTAAACAAATTAAAAAGTATGAGATACAACCTAATAGTGGAAATGGTTCGGTGCAAATACAATCGGGAGAATTACAACCCGGGATTTATATATATTCTTTAATATGTGATAACAAAATTATCGATACTAAAAAAATGATTATTAAAGATTAATATCTGAATGTTTCTTAAAAGCTATTTCAAAACAACTTTTTGAAATAGCTTTTAACCTAAAAAAAATTATAACTTTGAATATATATTAATTGTCATGAAAATAATAATAAAGCTTTTTCTCACATTTTTTATGTTAACAGCATTTAACAGTTTTGTAAAAGCACAAACTTGGGTTGCATTATCCTCACCTACCACACAAAGTTTACTCTCTGTTTTTTTTCTGAATAAAGACACTGGATTTGTTGGTGGGGGAAGTTCAACATCAGGTTTGTTATATAAAACAACAGATGGTGGAAACTCATGGAATTCAATTACTGTACCTACAACATATTTAATTAATAAAATTTGCTTTTTAACAAAAGATTCGGGGTATTTCTTCACTGGCAATACTCAACTATATAAAACAACAAATGGTGGAAACAGTTGGACATATATCAGAAATCTCGGAAGTTATGGAACAAGCAACTTGAGTAATTCAGGTCTGATATATTTTCAAAACAGTTCTATAGGCTTTATAAGAGGAACAAATTATATATGGCGAACTCTTAATGGAGGTGCAAGTTGGGATAGTACCAATATTGCACCAACCGGTAGTGCTTTATTCAATTGGTATGAAATAAACTTTATCTCACCCACAATTGGTTATACTTCAAACATGACAGGCAGTATTTGGAAAACAACAAACCAAGGTGCTTCCTGGTCATTGAATTCAACACTTGCTTCATATCCAAACCAGTTACTTGATTTCACGTTCTTTAATTCCAATTTAGGAATTGCTTTTAATAATTTTAGTAACCTATTAAAAACAAATAATGGTGGTACTTCTTGGTCATCTATTGGGACTTCTATTTCTTCCTCATCACATTCAAAGATTTCTTTTACCTCTAATAATAGATTATTTATGTTTTCATCTTCTGGTATTTACACAAGTAATGATACTGGAAATACCTGGTCGCAAATGACCATATCACCCTACACATCAAATTTATATGATTGGTTTATGATAAATGACTCAGTTGGATATGCTGTGGGTAGTGGTACAGGTTTAATTTATAAAACATTCCCCGGTGCAGTTGCAGCACCAACAACAGCCGCTTCAACTTTTTTTATAGGTGGTGTTACTAATACTTCAATGGTTTTAAATTGGACAAACGGAAATGGTTCATCAAGAATTGTTGTTGCATGTGCAGGAAGTAATACTTTAATTGCCCCTTCTTATGGTGTATCTTATTCAGCGGGTTCATTTGGTTCAGGCAGTCAAATGGGAACAGGGAATTATGTGGTATATAATGGAACTGGGAACTCTTGTACAGTTAGTGGCTTAAGTTTAAACACAGCATATTATTACAGGGTTTATGAATACAATGGAATAGGAACCAACTCAAATTATTTAACAAGCACGTTTGCAACCAATGGTGCGATGACGTTACCGGTTAAACTAATTTCATTTAATGCAACAGTTAAAAATGATGTAGTGAATTTAAATTGGCAAACAGCAAGCGAGTTAAATAATGATTATTTTGAAATAGAAAGGTCAATAGATAATAGACAATGGACAAAAGTTGGGAAAGTTAAAGGAAATGGAACAACGAATGTTGTGAGTAACTACCAATTCACAGACTTAATCAACCCATCAACAAATCAACCTATCAACATTTATTATCGACTAAAACAAGTTGACTTTGATGGTAAAAGTACATTAAGTGAAGAGAGAGTTGTAAACTTTAAACAAACAAATACTTATTGGAATATTTATCCAAATCCTGCAACTAACGAATTACATATTGAAACATTAGGAAATGAAAAGTTTGGTGTTCAATTGTTTGATGTTACAGGAAAAAAGGTAATGGAAAATGTTTTGATTATTAATAACACAAACATTAATACTTCATCACTTTATGAAGGAATGTATTTTGTAAGAATAATAAATGCTGATGGTGTAGTTTTAAAAATGCAAAAAATTACTGTGGTAAGATAGTGCGTGGTTGTTAAAGCCTGAAGTTGGTTTTCGTGTTAGTTAACAAATGATATGTTTACACAAGTGTCCTTAAAATCTTAGCTTCACTTAAGATATGCAAAGCATCATTGAAAATAATATAGATAAAATAAAAGCATTATTTACTCTATATAATGTTAAGTCGTTGTTTGCTTTTGGTTCGGTGTGCACAGATAAATTTAACGACCAAAGTGATATTGATTTATTGATTGCTTTTAACTCCATGGACTATGGAGATTATACCGATTCATACTTTATCCTTGCAGATAAATTTGAAGAACTATTTAAACGTCCCGTTGATTTGATCACAGACAAATCGTTATCTAACCCATATTTCATGGCTTCATTAAACAGAACAAAAAATTTGATTTATGAATAGCGCTCGAAACTGACAAAACTAGGAATTATGAAAGAGGATTAATGTGGTGCAGCTTCAAATCCTTCGGCACCAGGCAGTAAGTCAACCAGTTTCTGAGGATTGTGAATTAAAATCGGAATATGCTGAGGGCAGATCCAAAATTGTGTGTCTTTATAATCAAATGATGTTAATGGTATTTCGTGATGCGATTTATTGCATACAATACATTCTTTTTCTTTCATGTTTTTTATTTATCAATTAGCCACAGATTACACAGATTTTCTATAAAAATTATTTTTATAATCTGTGTAATCTGTGACAATATTTTTATTTCATTGCTTTAACAATATCTACGAAACTGCGCGATTGTAAAGCCGCTCCACCAACCAATGCTCCATCAATATCCGGTGCCGAAAATAATTCAACAGCATTATCTGCTTTCACACTTCCGCCATATTGGATGGTAACATTATCAGAAACCGCTGCACCAAATTTTTCTTTCAATAAATTTCTGATAAAGGCATGCACTTCCTGAGCTTGTGCAGTACTTGCTGTTTTCCCTGTTCCGATTGCCCAAACCGGTTCGTAAGCAACAACAACATGTTGCATTTGCTCATTTGTTAAATGAAACAACCCTTCGCTTATTTGTGATTTTAACACTTCAAAATGTTTGTTTACTTCACGCTCTTCCAAAGTTTCGCCACAGCAATAAATAGCTGTTAAATTATTTGCCAAAACTGAGTCAACTTTTTTTGCAAGCAAAGCGTTTGTTTCACCAAAATATTGTCTGCGTTCACTATGTCCGATAATTACATATTCGGCACCACAACTTTTAATCATTGCTGCCGAAATCTCACCTGTAAAGGCTCCGCTAACTTCCTGATGACAATTTTGTGCTCCGCTAAATACATTTCCTTTAACCATTCGGCTAACAGAATTTACATATAATGATGGTGGAATAAGAACAGTTAATGCACTGCCTTTATATTCGTCATTAATCATGTTTACTACTTCCGATGTTAGCGCCATTGCATCATCAAAAGATTTGTTCATTTTCCAGTTTCCGGCAATTATTTTTTTTCTCATAACTTTATTTTATAAATCCAATTGGTTCTCTCTTTTTAATAATAGGTTCCAATAATTCTTTAATTATTGAATAAATATTCTCAATGTCATTCTTGTCTTGTAATTGCAAAGATTCCATTTTTTCAACTTTCAGCAACAATTCTTTATAGCCTGAAATCATCTGACGCATTTTAACGAAAATTCGCATAATTCCAATATTCACTTCAACTGCTCTTTTACTTCTCAGAACACTCGAAAGCATTGCCACTCCCTGCTCAGTGAAAGCATAAGGTAAATATTTTGAATGTTGTCCTTTGCTTTTTTTCTCTAAGGTCACAATTTGTGACCTTAGAGATTTCAATTCTTCCACAGTTAATTCAAACATAAAATCTTCAGGAAATCTATCACTATTTCGATTAACTGCTTGTTTCAAGACTTTATTTTCTATGTTATATAATTCGGCAAGATCTCTATCGAGCAATACTTTTTGTCCGCGAATCAAAAAAATTTTGTTAAAAATTCTTTCGTCAATTATTTGAGTTTGTTTCATAGCTATTTATTGTATTTATCTTTCGATAATCTTATTTCTCCCAGAATCGATATTTCTGCGATTGATTAAAAACTTCTGTTAAAATCTCTTTATCGATTTCGGTAAATTCAATGTTTCTGCGTGAGCACATGGCTTCAGCCGTTTTAAAAAATTTGTTCAATGTAAAAGTATCAAAACCTTGTGCGCCTCCCCATGCAAATGATGGAATGAAATTACGGGGAAATCCTGAACCGAAAATATTTGCTCCAACACCAACAACAGTTCCTGTATTGAACATGGTATTGATCCCACATTTAGCATGATCTGCCATCATTAAGCCACAAAAAGTTAGGCCTGTTTTTTCAAATCGTTCGGTTTTATAACTCCACAATTTTACTTCATCATACGTGTTTTTTAGGTTTGAGTTATTTGTATCAGCGCCAATATTACACCACTCACCAATTACTGCATTTCCTAAAAATCCATCATGCCCTTTATTTGAGTATGCAAAAAACACGGCATTGTTCACTTCTCCGCCAACCTTGCAATGCGGACCAACAGTAGTAGGTCCGTAAATCTTTGCATCCATTTTTAAACCTGCATGTTCGCCTAACGAGAAAGGGCCACGAATCTTACAGCCTTCCATCACCTCAGCATCTTTGCCAATATAAATTGAACCTGTTGATGCGTTTAATATAGAAAATTCAACTTTTGCTCCTTCTTCAATAAATATTCTTTCAGGATTTAATACTTGATTGGTTGTAGAAATTGTTTGTGAAAATCGACCGGCAGTTATTAATGCAAAATCATTTTCAATTGCTTGTCCGTTCTTCGAAAAAATATCAAATGGAAAAGTAATCTTCAAAATATTTTCAGAAGTTGTTTCCACTTTTTCTCCTGAAAAATTTTGTTCTAAAAATTGTTCCAAATCATTTTCACCAATTCTTGCTGCAATCATCACATCGCCTTTCACCAAAGCTTGTCCGGGTGCTAATTTATTTATTTCATCAACAATTATTTCATCAGGACAAACAGTTCCGTTGATGAGTATATTTTCAGGTGAAACAATTAATGGATATTTTTTCTGGAGATATGATTCAGTATGAAAAGATGGTTTGGCATTTAAATATTTCTCCCATTTTTCGGATATGGTTAATATCCCGATTCTGATCTCGGATGATGGCCTTGTAAAAGTAAAAGGCAACAGATTAATTCGGTCGGCACTGTCGAAAAAAATGTAATTCATAACCAATATAAAAAAATAAAGCTCTCAAAATTGAGAGCTTCATAAATACGGTACAATAATAATTATTTTTTGCTTGCGTATCTCTTTTTAAATTTATCGATTCTTCCGGCAGTGTCAATAAACATATTCTGACCGGTAAAGAAAGGATGAGACTTATTGGAGATCTCAAGTTTGTATAATGGATATTCGTTTCCATCTTCCCACTTTACAGTTTCTTTGGTTTCAACTGCTGAACGTGTGATGAATGAATATTCGTTCGACATATCTTTAAATACAACTAATCTATAGTTTTTAGGGTGGATGTTCTCTTTCATGTTAATTTTAAATTGGAGGGCAAAAGTAAGGATTTTTAATATATATGCAAATCATTCGAAAAAAATTCTGAATCAGCCTTTTATCAAAGTATTTATTATGTTTTGTAAATCCCCGTCAAAAATAATAATTTGCCGATGATTACATCATTCACTATTCCTCAAAAATAATGGCTGTTCAAAAAACTCAGATCTTAAACGATACACAGGTTAAACAAATCTTAAAACGGATTGCCTATCAGGTTTACGAAAACAATTTTAATGAGAAGGAACTTATCATAGGTGGAATTGACGGCAACGGATTTTTGGTAGCTCAAATGCTTCACGAACAGTTAAGCGCTATCAGCAAGCTTAAACTATCACTCATAAAAATCAGTTTGAATAAAAAAGAACCTTCAGAAAAAAATTTGATTCTTAGCGATGAAAAATTAATTCTTAAAGATAAAAATATTTTATTGGTAGATGATGTGTTGAATACCGGACGAACAATGATTTATGCATTACTTCCCTTTATCAAAGCACATTCGAAAAAGATTCATACCATGGTTTTGGTAGATAGAGACCATAAAAGTTTTCCGGTAAATGCCGATTTTATAGGCACTTCACTTTCCACCACTTTACAAGAACATGTAACTGTTACAATCGAAAAGAAAAAAGTGAACGTATATCTTTCTTAGATAGAGTTATACAAACAAAAGCATTTCTAGTACTTCCTGGTATTTCAC
This sequence comes from uncultured Bacteroidota bacterium, assembly GCA_903898215.1. GTDB lineage: Bacteria > Bacteroidota > Bacteroidia > UKL13-3 > UKL13-3 > CAIUEQ01. The sequence continues at coordinate 37,774 of CAIUEQ010000143.1, forward strand.
CCCTAATGGGGTTTCTACATAATTGCTTGTTTATTTGCTACCAATATTTCGTCCCTACGGGACTATTTTCAGAGTAAAATTATAACAATTTAGCTCCTTTAGGAGCGATATATTGGTAAAAAAATGTGAACGAATAACAGAAAAGTTCCGTAGGAACGAAATCATTATTCTAAGTTATCTAAACTTTCACAATTCAATTTTCGAAAATTCAATACCAATTAAACTTTTTCGAGAGCTTGTGTTAAATCCCAAATAATATCTTCTGCATTTTCTAAACCAACAGATAGTCGAATTAACTTTTCGCTAATCGACATTTCCTTTTTATGTTCATCACTCACACCTGCATGAGTCATGGTTGCAGGATGTTCGGCTAACGATTCTGTACTTCCCAAACTTACAGCAAGTTTGATTAGTTTTAATTCATTTAATAAACGAAAAGCTTCTTTCTCACCACCTTTAACATCAAACGAAATCATTGCACCTGCTGATGAATATTGCTTTTTATAAATTTCATATTCGTGAGTTCCTTCTTTAATGGCTCCGAGGTAATAAATTTTTTCAACCTTTGGATGTGACACTAAAAACTCGGCAACTTTTTTTGCATTTCGTGCTTGTTCTTCCATACGGATTTTCAATGTCTCTAAACTACGCATCATCAACCAGCTTGTCCACGGTCCGGCCATGCAACCAAGTTGTGAACGCAATGATCGAACACGGGCAATCAAGGCTTTATTTCCCAAACATGCACCGGCAATCAAATCACTATGTCCGCCAATATATTTTGTTGCAGAGTATAATGAAAAATCAGCGCCATGTTTTAAAGGATGTTGCCATAGTGGCCCCATGTAAGTATTATCGCAAGCCAAATAAACCTGTTTTTCTTTTGTGCTAAAATGATCTGCAATTTCCTTGCACATCGAAATATCAATTAAGGTATTGGTAGGATTTGAAGGTGTTTCAATAAACATCAATGATAATTTATCGGCATAACCACTTTTATTGATGATATCGATAATTTGTTCTTTGGTATGGGAAGGTTTAAACTCAACGGTATGCACCCCAATTTTTTGAATATAACTGTCGATGAAATGTTCGGTTCCACCATAAAGCGGAATGCTGTATGCAAATAAATCTCCGGGTTTTAAGAACTCTAAAAGTACAGTTGTAATTGCAGCCATCCCACTTTCAAAAACTGCAGCATCCTCGGCACCATCCCAAAGTGTTAAACGACTTTCCAAAATTTCAAGATTAGGATTATTCATCCTACTATAAATTAATCCTAAACTTTCGCCTTCGTGTTTTTTGCGTTTACCATTTTGAATTTCGAAAAATGCTTTGCCTTCTTCGGCATTTTTAAAAACAAAAGTGGAGGTTTGAAATATTGGTGATTTGATGGCTCCTTCTGATAATTCAGGCTTGTAGCCGTGAGACATCATTAAACTTTCGGGATGTATATGTTCTTTCATTATTCGTGAAATTGAACTGCAATATTAGAACAAAATCAAATGGAGAGAAGTCGTTATTAGATGATATTCATCAGTTATCACGACTTGAATTTTTCGTTCACCACTTTAAAAAATGGTTGAAATAAATTTGTTGATGAGGCAATAATTTCTTTGCCAAAAACATAATCGTCATTGCCCGAAAAATCAGAAATTTTCCCTCCGGCTTGTTGAACGATGAAAGCTCCGCCAGCAACATCCCAAGCATGTAAACCATATTCAAAAAAACCGTCAAAACGCCCACAAGCCACGTATGCCAAGTCGACAGCAGCACTTCCCAATCTGCGCATTCCTTGAGTCTCTTTCATAAATACCCGCAAGGTTTCTAAATATTTTTGCATGATATCGAAATCGTAATATGGAAATCCTGTAGCTAATAATGATTTTGAAAGTTCGGCATTTTGCTTCACACAAATTTCTTTTCCGTTTAAAAAAGCTTTGCTGTTTTCCCATGCATAAAATAATTCATCTCTGTTTATTTCATACACGATTCCCATCACAGGTTTATTGTTTTTTATCAACCCCACACTGATGCTGTAAACAGGAATTTGATGCACAAAATTTGTAGTCCCATCTAGCGGATCGATTACCCACATCAATTCTTTTTCTTCGCTGGCAATGGTGTCTTCTTCGGTGATGAATCCTGCATCCGGAAATATTTTTTTTAACCCTTCCACCAACTTTTTTTCAGCAGTTTTATCTACATAAGATACCAGTTGATTGAAACTTTTTTCTTCAACAACATCGCGGTTAAAAGTTTTTGCTTCAGTTGAAATAAATGCGCCAACATTTTTTACAAGCTCACAAACTTCTTTGCAAATTTTTTCTGAATTCATATTTTAAAATATAATATATAATTGATTGAGACATTTTTTATTTCACCCTTTCAGGGTTTCGTTGATTTGTGTTTATGGATTCTATAATTATGTCACTCTTTCAGAGTTTTCTGATTATGTTTAATAACACACCTCTCTATTTATGAATTTTGCTGGCGTTCATTTATTGTTTCTATAGTTTTCCATTCTTCATATCAATCCTGAAGGGATGAAATGATTTTAATATACCTGATCCATTTTAATTAAATCCTGAAGGGATGACATAATAAATTTATTCGTCTTCTTTACTGATTACATTTTTATGGTAACCTCTCCATTTTTCAATCACTGCTTGCATATCACTCGGCAAATCAGTTTCAAAAAACACCTCTTTTTTGGTTGTTGGATGAATGAAGCCAATTGATCGTGCGTGTAATGCTTGTCGCTGACAAAGGTCGAAGCAATTATCGATAAACTGTTTATATTTAGTGAACGTTGTTCCTTTCACAATTCTATCTCCACCATAAGTATCATCAGCAAAAAGTGGATGACCAATATCTTTCATATGCACCCGAATTTGGTGTGTGCGACCAGTTTCCAAACGACATTCTATCAATGTTACATAATGCAAACGCTCTAAAACTTTATAATGTGTAACGCTCCATTTTCCTTTATCGATCTCATCATCTTTATACATTTTAAAAACTCTTCGATCATAATTACTGCGGCCAATATAACCATCAACAGTTCCTTCATCTTCATCAAAATCGCCCCAGGCAAGTGCGATATACTGACGCTTGATGCTGTGATCAAAAAATTGTTTTGCTAAAAATGTCATGGCAAATTCATTCTTTGCTACCACTAAAAGTCCTGAAGTATTTTTATCGATTCGATGCACTAAACCCGGACGAATATTGTTTTCCTGAGCAAATGCTAAATCTTTAAAATGATAGGCAAGCGCGTTCACTAAAGTTCCGGTAACATTGTTATAACCGGGATGAACAACCATTCCGGCAACTTTATTTACAATCAATATATCATCATCTTCGTAAACAATATTGAGCGGAATATTTTCGGGAGCAATGGTGGTATCCTTAGGTGGATCAGGGAAAACCACCGAAATGATATCATCGGGTTTTATTTTATAGCTAGCCTTGGTTGGCTTCTCATTCACTAAAACACTTTCGGCATCAATGGCATTTTGAATTTTACTTCGCGATGCATTTTGAATGCTGTTGGCTAAATATTTATCAATGCGAATGGGTTTTGTTCCGGCTGAAACTTCAAAACGGAAATGTTCAAACAGCTCTTGTTCTTCTTGTGATTCAGTATCTTCTAATTCTTCTTCGATCATTTTTTTGTTTTAACGCAGAGGCGCAAAGAACGCAAAGTTTTTTTATTGTTTGAACTTTTAAGTTGCGGGTTTGTTTTAAACGCAGAGGCGCAAAGAACGCAAAGAGTTTTTATTGTTTGAAGTTTGATGTTTGCTGTCACATCAATTGACAACTTTTTTCTCGCGGAGTTGCGCTGATTATTTTTCTCGCAGATAACGCGGATTTTCGCAGAGTTTATCTGTGTATTCTATGTGACTATGTGTTAATTTTTTAAAGAGTTTTTCTGTCCAAATCTGTGTAATCTGTGGCAACTTTTTTTAATTATGAATTATTAATTCCCAATTCATAAAGCACCGGTTTGCTCGGGCTGGCATCACTTTCTATTGAAGCAATTTGAATATTGAGTAAGTATATTCCGTCATTAATTTTATCGTCCACAAAGATCATCTCTGTTATTGTTGCATCCATTCGTGGTTGTGCGGGATAATTCCAAAATGCATGATGTGCGGCAAGTTCACCACCATCTTCTTCGGCATCAACCGATGGAAGGTCTATCAATAAATGTTTGATATTTTTTTCTCTCAACCAATTACATAATTCTGCTTCAAGAAACGTTGGAGTATTCCCGGAATATTTTTTGGTGAGTTTATCATCTCCATTCGGAAGTGTGCGAATAACTATCGCTCCGATAGCTATCGGAGCATCAGATTCATTTAGTAATTTTTGAACTGCTTTTTTTGTGATGATATTATTTTCGGCTTCAACAGTAATAAGTTGTGCGATTGAAAAAAAAGTTGTCAGCGTTTGGTTGATGGTGATTTTTTCTTTAGAAATATGTCCCACACATTCGGTATGTGTTCCGTTTCCATGAGGATTGATAAAAAGGTTTTCGCAATTCACACTACCTCCTTTTGCAACACTTAAAACAATATCTCCAAATTTAAAGGGCTCGATTAATGGTTGTTGAATACCAAAAGCATTTGGATTATTTTCTCCCGAACGTAAAGGAATAGAAATATCAATGGGTTTATTCAGATCAACTGAAAAGTTTTTTTTATTCCACTCAATATTTATCAGCATGTTTCGTTTTGATTAATGTTACCTTTTTTAACACGGAGGCACAAAGTAATTTATATTTTTTAAGACGCGAAGAAAAATTTAGTGCCTTAACATTATTCTTTCTCTTTTGTGACTTTGTGTTAAAATAATAGTTGCGGAATTTTAACACAAAGAAATTTATATTTGGCTAAATGATTTTATACACTCAAAAATTATTATGGAAACGCATGTTGCTTATCATAGCAGTAAGCATTGGGCTTTTTTCTTTATGGTACACCAATAAACTCGTGCAAAAACTTGCGCATGAAGAGGAAAAGAAAGTTTTGCTTTGGGCAAATGCAACAAAAGCTTTGCTGAAATCGGAAGGTGATTTTAATTTTTTGTTGGACATTATAAAAGATAACGAAACCATTCCAACAATTTTAGTTGATGATAAAGGGAAATATATTTCGAGCAGGAATTTAGATTCTGTTAAGTCGAACGATGAAAAATATATTGCCGAACAATTACAAATTATGATGGCACAACACGAGCCTATTAAAATTTTGTATGACGAAAAAAATCAACATTATAATTATTTGTATTACAAAAATTCTATCATCCTCACACAACTAAAACGTTATCCGTATTACCAACTTAGCATCATTGCCATTTTTATTTTGATCTCGTATTTTGCATTTAGTGCCTCACGAAAAGCCGAGCAAAATCAAGTATGGGTGGGCATGAGTAAAGAAACCGCTCATCAACTTGGCACTCCAATTTCGTCATTAAATGCCTGGATAAATTTGATACGTGAAACAGAAAAAATTGACCAAGAAGAATTGTTGGTTGAACTTGAAAATGATGTTAAACGATTGGAGCGTATCACAGAAAGATTTTCGAAAATTGGCTCCGCTCCCGATCTGAAATCAGAAAATGTTGGAGAAGTTTTAAGCAACTCTATTGCCTATTTAAAACCTCGCGTTTCCGAAAAAGTTATCCTTGAATTGATCAATGAAGATCCTGAAACTACTGCACTGATGAATATTCCTTTGTTTGAATGGGTGATAGAAAATTTATGCAAAAATGCCATTGATGCGATGACGGGTGAAGGAAAAATTACCATGAATATTATTAGTGAAGCCGAGAAAGTAACCATCGATATTAGCGATACAGGCAAAGGTATGTCGCCATCAAAATTCAAAACAGTTTTTAAACCGGGTTTCACTACTAAAAAACGTGGTTGGGGTTTAGGTCTTTCTCTAGCAAAACGAATCATTGAAGAATACCATAACGGGAAAATTTTTGTAAAAGAATCCACTCCCGATAAAGGAACAACATTTAGAATTGTGTTAAATGCCTAAAGTCTTTATTAGGAATATATCGTAGAAAATAAAATGCCACTAAGATTCAAAGACTTTAAGAAACACAAAGATATCCTTTGTGATGCTTTGTGTTTTAGTGACTTTGTGGCCTCCCAAAAATGGTCTCACTTATTTCAACAAAACTTTTCGTACTTCAATAATTTGTTTTGATTCATCTTCTATTCGTAAAAAATAAATTCCAGGTGAAAGTGTAGTTGCTTTTACTTCAATTGAATTTTTCCCTGCTTGTAATTGATAAAAATTACTCCATACTTTTTCGCCCATTAAATTTATAAGTGTGAATGTGATGTTTGAATTTTGTTCAACATCATTTTCAATTATAAAACTTCCATCGCTTGGGTTTGGATAAATTGATGTAGGTTGTTGAAGCGAATTTATGTTTACTGAAACTGTTTTTGAATACTCCAACTTTCCATCAAAATCTACTTGTTTTAAACGATAATATATGGTTGACTGTTCACGGTTCACGGATGACAGACTGTGATCTGTGAACTGATAACTGCTTATACTATTTGTTGTTCCGTTTCCGTTAACCTTTCCAATTGATTGCCATTCAAAATTATTTTCCGATCGCTCTACTTCAAAATAATTATTGTTTATTTCTGATGATGTAATCCAGTTTAATTGTACGCTGTTTTTTGATATAACTTTTGCTTCAAATTCAGTAATTATTATCGGTAATGGATTTACACTTGAGTCGGCTCCTATTCCAAAATCTCCTCCGATGGAAGTGATGCTTGTTCTTGATACAACGGGTATTGATGTTGTGCCTGTTGGTGTTACTGCCGAACCTGTTAACGCCCATGATGATGATGAACTACTTCTACGCAATAATCGCAATCCTGTTACACTGCTGATGCCATAAAACCCTGTGCCTGTAACTGTGGTGGTATATGTTCCTCCACTTATTCCGCTTGATGGGGTAATTGTCCAATAACCATTTGGACCTGCTTTATTTACACTTACAATTGGTGAAATTGAAAAATCTGTTAACGCTGGATTTAATCCCGAACTGCCTGGATTTGTTGGTGTAAATATGGCTGTTAAAATTCCTCCGCTTGATGGTGATGAAGTATATTCAATTTGTATAGGACGATAAATTGATGATGCACCAATTGGAAATAATCCTGTGCTTCCGCTGTTTGTTGATGCTGAAAACCATCGTGATAAATTTCCGGTTATAATTCCTGAACCATAAGTAATCGAGCCTGTTTGCGTTGCGCTTGTTCCAATGGTAAGTGTGTTAGTTCCACAATTTATATTGGCAAGAATTGCAAGAGTTCCTTTAATTGTTGTATTGGATACAAGTGATTTTGTTGCTCCCGAAACAACTAAATTATAAAATGTTGCAGGAAGAATATTTTGTGTGCCACTTGCTGTGTACTGAACCGTTGAACCGTTTTCAAATCCCGGTTTATTTGTGATCAATGTACCAAGAACTGTGTATGTAACATTATTTCTTACATAAATACTATCAGCTCCAAATGCTAATCCTGATGGGATTGAAGTGTTTAGTGTATTTGTTCCATCTCCAAAAACAACTGCTGTATTTGTTCCTGTGATATACCAATTATTGCTGATGGTTGGAGATGAATTATTGACAACATTGTAAATCGTATTATTGGCTCCAAAACTTGTTGGGGAAGTTCCTGTGCCATTTGTATTCGGCCCCCAAGTTGACAATGAATCTAAAGAACCTGTTGATTTTGAATAATAATTATTTGAATATGGAGAATATAATTGTAAAATTTCTGCTTGTGATAGATCTCTGTTATAAACTCTAATCTCATCAATTCTTCCTTTATAATAATCATTTACGCCTGATGTAGTATACCCAATTACCAAGTCGTTGGTACTATAACCGATGCTGCCTGTAAATGAAATTGTTGTATCCAAAACACCATTGACATATAATTTTGCTTGTGTGCTATCATAAGTTGCTGACAGAAATATCCACCCTGCATTATAAGGTGTTGAAGTATGTGCCTTTGCTGTTTTCTGACTACCTGTAGTTCCGTTTGACAAATCAAACTCCCATTTATCATTGTTATAAGTTGATAAAGCATAAGAATTATAAGGGTCGGTACCTGGTGAGTATCTTTTTGTAAGCACTGTTGCCCATCCTGCTGATGATTTTGCATCAGGTTGTATCCACGCTGCAAGTGTAAGTTTATATTGAGGTTGAATAGAAGCTGATGCACTCACTGTAATTTTATTACTAGTACCATCAAAATAATATGCTGTATTAGATATTCCATTTCTGCCGGTTGTGAGTGTCGCACCATATACTGTTCCATGATTTCCAAAACCACTACTGTCGCCAGCATTTCCATTAAATGGATAATAAGCAACTAGTCCGTTCGAAGCTGTAGAATATACAATAACTAACCTCGGCCACTTGGTGCTGTCTGAATTATCGCTCGATGATAAAACCATACTTCGGTAGGTTGACTCGGTGATCAATTTCATCATAAAACCATAACTTGTTGAAGGATTATTTATCATATCAATAACAAGATTTCTCACATCGATGCTTGGATAATTTTGTGTGGTTGATGTGCTTTGCGCAAGCGTATCTTGATTAACTGTAGTGGTGGTTGGTTGATTGTTCCAGGTAACACCACTTTCAGTCCAGGTTGAAGTAATTCTTTGCAACAAACATGCATTCGCTCCACTGTTTAATTGAGTTACCGAAGACGCAGTATTGCAATACAATGATAAGGTTGCACTTGTTATTATTGCATTTGATGGAATAGATGAAAGATCAAATTTTAACAAACCTCTTGCTATAGTTATGCCTCCACTTGTCCATGCCCATGCTGCTAAGTCCGGTGTTGTTCCGTAATTAGTTGTTGCACTCGAATTATCAATTAACGCATCAATTCCATTTGTTGCATTTGGGTGTAAATTAAGTGTAACCTGAGCTATCATATTGTTCGCAAAAAATGTTGCCAGCAACATAAAAATATAGCGTATCATTCTTTTCATTTTCATCATCATTTGTCCAAACAAAGATGTCTTTTTTTCAGCAAATAAAAATGAGTTGTTTCAGCAAACAAAAATCCCCCGCCTTTTCAGATGAGGGATTTTATATATATAAAATAAATTTCCTCCCTCTCCCGATAGCTATCGGG
>CAIUEQ010000144.1 GCA_903898215.1 uncultured Bacteroidota bacterium
GAAGATTTGTAAAATGTAAATCAGTTGGCGAAGTAAATATCGGACGTTTGTTATATGAATTTGCATCTTGAGTTCCTGCCGATTGCCATAATGCTAAAGTTGCTTTTGAAACTGCACTCCACTGTCCAAGATTTGATCCGGCAGAAAAATAATTATTATTATTCCACGTACCTGCTGAACTTAAATATTCGGCAACTGCAAATGAGGTTGCACCTGCTCCAACTGTTGAGTTTACAAATACGTTATTCTGAACAAAACAAGTAGCACTGAAGAAGTAATTATTGTAAAACGCATAACTTGTACCTGTAGGTTGTGCCGATACATTTACGGTATTATGCATGACATCAATATAATAAGAATAATAATCCATCATACCATAACTTGTACTTGTAGTGGTGGTATTTATCTGAATCATATTGTTAGCAACCAGAAATCTGTTGGTAGCATTTCCACCCATATTCGGATAGTAATTATAAATGCCATATCCTCCTCCAATTGTTGCAATAATTTTATTTCTGGTAATTTGTGATGAACCGGATGTATTGAAAGTGTATTGCAGAAGAATTCCATAATAATTGGTATACCCGGTTGATGCATAAATGGTGTTTTGCTTAATCCTTAAATAATCGTGATATGATGTATAAATGGCAGCATAATATTGATTATTGAAAGTGTTTTTCAATATCTGATTTCCCATTGCATAAGATGAAGAATTTGAATACCAATAAATCCCCATCGCAGCATTGTTAAAAATACTGTTACTGATAATGTTATTATCATCTTTTGAATTATTACTAAATATCAATGCCAAGTTAGAAGTAGCGCTTGTGGTATTTAATCCGTTAAAAACACAAGAGTCGATAATATTTAGATTTGAAGAGTTTGATATCACAATTGCATTACCATAATTTACTCCTGTTGCATTAAATGATATATTAGAAAAACGAACATAATTACAGCCGTTTAACATCACGATATAATTATCTGCTGCTGCAGTTGAAGCGTATGTCAAAATCACATTCGAAGCATTATTTGTTGCCGATTTAAATGTAACGGTATTTGTAGCTGAAGCTCCACCAATTGAATTGATGATCACATGTTCATTATATGTTCCTGATGCAACCAAAAATGAAACAGGTCCGCTTAAACCACCACAATTAATTGCATTAACAGCCGCAGTAAATGAAGTGAAATTTGTTGTTCCGCTACCTGCTGGGTCAATGGTAAATGTACCGCTAAATGCCGGACAAGCTGTGATTGAAAGGGTATCATTATTTCTATTTGCATCAGAAACTGAATTTGGTAATTCTGAATAAGCTTTAATAGTATATGAATTTCCGAAAACGAAATTAAATTGATTTGTTCCTGTAAATGTTATTGAAGTTGTATCACAAGGAAGCAATGTTCCTGTCCAACTGTATGTTTTAGGAGTACCACCATTTACACTATATTTTACGGTTGCACTTGTTACAGTATTTCCTCCATAATTACTTAACCTAACTTTCACATCTTGGGTACCGGCTGCAAAAGGTGCAGATGGTGAAATCAAAAATGAAACTCCGATATCATTATTTACAACACCGGTAAATTCATCCGCTCCCATATCTGGCGGATTGTTACGGGTTTGCCCATCAATATCTGTTGTGATTGCAGAAATCTGAATTCCATTCACACAAGCTGATCCAACATGAAGATCTAAAGGTGATGTGAAACCGGGATTTTGATTTTTAGAGTTTGCATTAAAGCCTCCTCCATTAATATAATTTGATGAATTAAATGTACTCGCACCTACTGTTAATAAATTACTTCCGTTAAGGTTATAGTAATCATTGTAATCAAGAGCTGAAACTACAGTTGATGGGTTTACACTAAACGGAATTCCACTTCCAGTTGAAGCTGAATACACAAACAAGTTATTTCTTAAATCAACTGATGATCCGTTAGAAATTAACATGGCAGGATATGCTGAACTTGTAACCGGGTAATCAAGATTTGAAGTATTATTCCAAATATCCCAATTAATTAAATTGTAACCGTAGATTCCAATTGCTGCAGAATTTCTGAACCCGCCTCCTACCATGTTATTGGCAAGTCGTGCACGTATACTCGAATTGTAAACATAATAAATATACATTCCATATTGCCCAGCATTAATAATTTTATTACCTGTTATGGTATGACTATTTGTACCCTGATAGCAATAGTTAGCATAAAAACCCATAGAGTTAACCGAACCTGTTACTCGCATGTTCACATTATTATTAATGAAATTAATTCCATCGTTATAATAATAATACACTCCGTAATAATAGGCGCTGTCAATATTGTTTTTTCTGATAAACACATTATTGATAAATGGTGATCCGGTATAGCTGTTTACAACAATTCCAAAATATCCGTTAACGATACGGTTACTGTCTATTTCAAGATTGGTTACTTGTGAACCGGTTGATGTTGGACTGTTTACATCAGTATAATTATTTATCAATATTCCAGTATAACTGCTGCTGGTAGAAGTAGCTCCATTACCGGTAATTTGAACGATACAATTTTTAACTTTTGAATAATTGCTATTTCCCAAAATATGCACACAAGCACCGAATGAAGATCCTGTGTTTTGTATGGTGAGATTTTTTATAGTTACAAATGATGATGAATTAAGTCTGATGGTATGACCTTCAGTACTTATTGTTGGAGCAAAAGTGATGATTCTTGTTGATGCTGTATCTCCATCAAAAGTTACCGTATTGATTAAACTTGCACCTGCAATATTTGCGAGCGTAAATTGTTCGTTATAGGTTCCTGCTGCAACTTTTATCGTAACAGGTGATGATACACCTCCACAACTTAAAGCACTTGCTGCAGCTGTAAATGAAGTAAAGTTTGTTGCTCCACTTCCCGATGGATTAATGGTATAATTTCCTGAAAGCAAAATACAACTTGGCCCTAAGGTTGTGGTGTCGTTTGATGTTTTAGGATCTGTACTTGTATTTGGATTTGATGTGTAAGCAACAATGGTATATGAAGTTCCTATTGAAAAAGTAAACTGATTAGCTCCTGTAAAAGTAACTGTTGTTGTATCACATGGTGCAAGAGAACCCGACCACGACATCACCTTTGTTGCGCCACCGTTTACATTATAACTAACTGTTGAAGATGTAAGGGTATTTGATCCATAATTTTTGATCAGCACTTTCACATTTTGTAATCCTGCTGTAAATGGTGCGATGCTTACCGTTCCTGCATCATTAGTTAAAGTTGAAACTTCATCTGCTCCGATATCCGGTGGATTATTTCTTGTTTGTCCGTCAATATCTGTTGAAATGCCAGCTATCTGAACACCATTATTACAAGCATCATTCACATGCAAATCGTAGGTAGAAGCATACGAAGGATTTACATTATTTGAATTACTGCCACCTCCTGAAGGAAATGAAGTTCTATATGTTGATCCAGTATAATTTAAACCTGCAATATTAATTACAGCAGAACTTGAACGGTTAAAATAATTATTATAATCGCAAGTAGTAACTGCCGAAACAGGTGATATATATAAAGGATATGCTCCAACTGCAGTTGTGCTTGTTATTGCACAATGATTATTTCTAATATCATTAGTTCCTCCGTTGATGATATACATTGCTGCATTTGTTCCACCCGAAGTTGTTACATCAATATTGATAGAATTATGAAATATCTGAGTGCGAGAACATGAAGTTAAATACATTCCATATGATCCTGAAGTACTCCTAACTCCTCCACCAATCATGTTATTGAAGATTTGATTATAGGCACTTCCTGAATTCGAACATGAATTTAAATACAATCCGTAAGAACCAAATCCCGGAATTTTATTTCCACTGATTTCAAAATAATCTGTTCCTGTATTATTTAAACTTTGTAAATAAACAGCTTGATTTGTTGTGATAGAAGTTCTTAAATTAATGGTGTTAGATCTTAATCTCAACGAAAATGTATTGATACCATAAACACCATATTGGTAGGCACTATTTAAAGTTGACGCATTTACAATAAAGGTATTTGGCGATGCACTTATACTTGCATAAACACTATAATACCCTGCATTTAACACACAACTATCAACTGTATTATTGTTTGATAAAGTTGATGCTGTACCCATTGTTGTGATGTTACCATTTGCAACAACTGGACAAATATTACTTGCTGTTGATGTAGCACCGGTTCCTGTTATTTCAACAATACAATTATTGAGTTTGTTATTATTTCCGTCTAAGAAATTTGCCACCCACGCATCAGTTGTTCCTGTAGAACGTAGGGTCATATTTCTAAAAATAACATATTTACAATTATTAAATCTCACCACATAAGGCAACGCATTTGTTGTAGCATAAGCTAAAATACGTGTTGAAGCATTTCCTGTTCCTCCATCAAATGTGATGGTATTTATCGGAGAAGTACCATTAATATTTGCGATACTTATTTGCTCAGTATAGGTTGCAGAAGAAACAGTAAACACAACCGGTCCACCAACACCGCAACCTTGCATTGCTGCCAAAGCATTAGCAAAAGTGGTATAATTTGTTGTTCCACTACCTGATGAATTAATGGTGTATGCACCTGCTAAACCTGTACATCCGCTGCTTTGAATGGTATCATTTGAAAGATCTGAATCAGCTACCGTATTTGGATAATCTGTATAAAACTTCAAGCTCCATGCTCCTGAAAAAGTATATTGATTAGAACCTGTAAAAGTTACCAAAACCGAATCACAAGGATTTAATGTTCCTGTCCATGCAATCGTTTTAATTGTACTAAAATCTGTGTATTTTACATTTGCTGTTGTAACCGGATTCGATCCATAATTTCTAATGTAAACTTTAATATCTCTGGCACCAGCACCTGCAACTCCTCCAAAAGGATAAAGAATACTGCTCACTCCAATATTATCATTGGCGGGGTGATGATCAGCTCCTACATCAGTTGTTGCACAACGAGCAGTATTATCATAATCAATCAAAGCAAGTGGATGAGCCATGATCGATTTTACATTTGCGGCAGTACTAATATGCAGATCTGTTGTTGAAACATAATTAGGAATTACATTTACAGAATTTGCATCTCTTGCTGAACCTGTTCTCCATGCTGCAAGTGTTGTATAAACTGTTGCTGACAAGTAAGCTAAATTTGTTCCTGTGGTATAAAAATCATTATTATCACAAGTAGGATACATCGAAACGTTATCCATTCTAAATGCCGGAGCACCATTATATGCTGCAAAAATATTATTTTGAACTGTTGAACTTCCATAAGCCTGCGATGCAAAATATCCTGCAGCAGAAGTATTAGCTGTTTGATTACATCCTATGTTCACAGAATTATTTATATAATCTGCCCAGTTGCTATACATATCATAAATACCAAAAGTTGCGTTTGTACCCGAACCAATTTGTATCATGTTATTTGCAATCAGAGATCTGCGGTTAGCGGTAATTGATGAGTTCACCCCAAAATAATAATTATACATTCCGTAACCACCTAATGCACCAGCAATTTTATTTTGAGTAATGATAGGTCTGCTAATATCAGCATTTATGGTAATCCAATAATTATACATTCCATAAAAAGATGTTAAAGTAGAATTTGTGATAATTCTATTTCGTGTAAGTTTTAATCCTTCGATATTGGAATTATACATTCCATATGCATATTGATTTGTAAAATCGCAATTGTTAAAGGATGGATTTTGAGAACTCGAACCGATGGTGGTATTTCCTGTTGAAGAAAAATAAGAACCATAAGCACCATTATTTATTCTACAAGTATCAAAATAAATAAAATTTGAAACGGTAGGACTTGGAGAATATATCACAGCATGATTTGTTGTATTTGAAGTTGTAATTACTCCATTAAAAACAACGTTATAAAATGAATCGCTCGAAGCACTGTTAATGATAGACAATGCAGTTCCATAACTTGAGTTTACAGCTGAAACAGTCATGTTTTTAAACTTTACATTATTTACTCCCGATAACCTCAACGTAAAATTATTTGCTGCAACTGTGGAGTTATAACTCAGAATTACGTTACTGGCAATACCTGTTGCTGATTGAAAAGTGATGGAATTGGTATTTGATGTTCCATTAATTGTTGACGGAATTGTTATCTGCTCAACATAAGTTCCTGAAGCAACTACAAAAAGAACCGGTCCCGAAATTCCTCCTGAAATTAATGCAGAATCTGCTGCACCAAATCTTGGAAAAGTTGTTGAACCACTTCCTGCCGGATCAATTAAATAAGTTCCACTCAATGCAGGACTTAAAGTAAATTGGAAAGTATCGTTTGTTAAATTAGCATCCGTAGATCCATTTGGATAAGATGAAAATACTTTTAAGTTTGTTAACCCTGCTGTAAAAGTATACGGAACAGAGAAAGTAAAGTTTGCCGTATCGCAAGGCGACATAGTGCCCGACCATGTTTGAGCAGTTGGAGTTCCGCCATTTACACTATAATTAATACTAGCAATAGTTACCGTGTTTCCGCCATAATTTTTCAGTGTAACATTTACACTTTGTGTACCAACTGATAGAGGGAAATTTGGATAATTTATTTTTAATACCCCAATATCATTATTAGGCATTGATGTCAATTCATCAGCACCAATATTTGGTGATGAGTTACGTGAATCACCATCAAAATCAACCGACACCGAAAGGTTAGCTCCTCTATTACAACCGTTAGATGTATGAAGATTTGTATTCGAAACAAACAATGGATCCAAACTAATAGAGAATTGTCCGCCACCATTTGGCATTGAAGCTTTGAAAGTTGTAGTGGTAAAATTTGCACCTCCAATATTTAACAATACCGTAGACGAACGATTAAAATAATTATTGTAATCGAGATACGATGCAACGCTTGATGAAGAAAGCCATAAAGAAAATGCTCCCGAAGCTGTTGTACTGCTAACTGATAAATGATTGTTTCGCACATCATTTGTACTTCCATTTGCAATGTATAAAGCTGCTGTTGTTCCACTTGTTCCAGCAACATCCATATTCACACTGTTGTGATAAACATTTGTTTTTGTACATGATGTTAAATAAATACCTGCTGCACCAGATGTGTATCTAAACCCACCACCAATCATATTATTTACGATGAGGTTAGTAGCACTTCCATTATTACTACATGAGTTCATATAGATTGCATACATCCCCGCATTGATAATTTTATTTCTACTTATTTCAAAATAATCGGATGAAGAATTATTACAACTCTGAAGATAAATTCCATAATTGGAAGTCATTGATGTTCTTAAATTGAACACATTTGACCTAATTCGTGGAGAGTAAGTATTGGTACTGTAATAGGCGTATTGATAGGCATTATTTATCGAATCACTAATCAGATTAAACATATTTGCCGATGTGCTCATCGTATTATAAACACTATAATATCCTGCATTTAGCACACAACTATCAACGGTAATATTATTGGCAAGTGCTGTTACTGTTGATAGAGAAGAAGTACTTCCGTTTACAACAAGAGGAATTAAATTAGATGCAGTAGATGTAGTTCCTGTTCCAAAAATCTCGATCACACAATTATTTACTCGGTTGTTTGTTCCATTTAAAAAATGAACTACCCAAGCATCAGTTGTGCTTGTTCCTCTGATGGTAAAATTTTTATACGTAACATAATTTGCACCATCCATCCTCACAGTATAAGGAGCTCCACTAGTGGCTGTATAAGTGATTATTCTTGTTGATGCGTTACCTGTTCCTCCATTAAATGTGATGGTATTAGTTGCCGAAGCACCTGAAATTGATGATATATAAACTTGTTCATTATAAGTACCTGCTGCTACATTAAATGTTACAGGACCCGAAATCCCACAAGAAATCAAAGCCGAATCGGCAGCACCAAATCGTGTAAAATTTGTTGACCCGCTTCCTGCAGGATCAATGGTATAAGTTCCACTTAATGGTCCCGAGCAATATGTTACAATTGTTCTGCAAATAGTATCGTTTGCCGCTGTAACACTTCCTGCACTATTTGGATTTGTTTGCCAAGCTTTTAAATTAAAAGTTCCTATCGAAGAAATATTTAAAGCAGTTGAAAAAGTTGCTGAATAAGTTGCACCAGGACCAACAGATAATCCCGTTAAGGATTGTGTAACGGGTGTGTTTGAATTTAACTGATATCCAATATTAATACTTGTAAGTGTTGAACTTGATACATTGGTAAATGAAAACCCAATGGTATTATTACCGGCAATAAAATATGCAGGAGAAGTAAATAACGATGATATCACATCTATTGAACTAGCCGGTACCAATAAAGTATAGTCTTCATAGTCGGCTGAGTATGTTGTTGGGCCACATGGCAATGGGATTATTCCCTGACCGTCACTGGCAATTCTAACTCTGTAAGTTCCAACAGGAGTACCAATAGGAACAACAAAAGTTCCTGTAGTTACCGTATTGGCAACAGTCATATTTGCTAATGTTGCTACCAATTCGGGTGCAGTAGTGGCAAATGTTCCATCGTTGTTCCAGTCAATATAAATACGAACTTGAGTTTGATTACTGTTTCCACCCTTTATTGAATAATAAACTGTGGATCCTGCATAAGCAGTATCAACCAAATTGGTATAATTAAAATAAATCTGTGCTCCGTTACCTAAGGTTGTAGTATTATTAATTAAATAATTTGTTGCACTATATCCCAGAGATACATTTTGAATACCCATTCCATAACTGGCATTATTAGCAGCTGTAATATTTGTGCAATATGACGGTGCTTGGTAGCATTGTGCATTTATGTTAGTCGAAAATAACAACACAAAAAGTGCAGCAATAATATGCACATAAAAACGTGAACTAAAGAATGTAAATACCTTTTTCATATTTTATTTATTTTAAAAATTTTTAAAACTGTGAAAACCCCTTCCCCTCTATTTATCTTTTAATGACTAAAAAAAAACAATTTGATACTTTGGTAAACTATTCACCACCTAATTATAATTTCAAGAAAATGATGGTGGCTTTATCGGAGGAGTTTTATGGCCAAACTTTGGAAACTTATCTGCTGATTTAAACAACAGATCAAATGATGATTCAACTAAATATTGGATTGATATTTTATGAGGAGTTTTTGTTGCTTCGGTTGTTACTGCTTTAATTAAAATAACCCCTGAATGTTTTTCAGATGATTTTTTTAAAATCAAGCTAAAACAATTAGTTAGAAAATAATGAAAATTATATTTGGACGCTTTAAATTTTGTGAATTGATTATCTATTTTAACACCATTAATATGAACTGTTTTTAAATCAGAATTTGAATGATTGCCTCTCAATAGCAATCCAATTAAAAGGACGGTAACAAATAAAAATGTGTATATTTTTTTCAAACGTCTAGCGCTAATGCTTATTTAAAAGTATATAAATTTCAATGTATTTTGTATTTTTAAAGCAAATAAGATGTAAATTGCTGTAAAATACAGCCGAGTGGTTGTTTATCGAAAAATAGAAATGTTTTAAACGTATGCAATAAAGGAAAAATGAAAGTTTAGTGTCTTTATATTAGAAACATTTCATTCACAATAAACATTTCTTAATCTCATAATTATATAAAATAAATTAGCCCTTTAAATTTCTTGAAGATTAATTAAGAGATGATTCAATTTGTTATTTACTCTTTAATAAATTTTGCTCTGAATGATTTTGAACCGTCATTAATTTCAGCAAAATAAATACCTGAATTTAATGTCCCGATTTCGATAGAAGGGTTATTGTAAACATCAATTTGTTCAGTTTTTACGAGCTTGCCATTGATATCAAATATTTTTACAAATGCCTTAGCATCAGATACAGATCTTGCATCGACAAATAATTTATTTTGAGCAGGATTAGGATAAACCTTTAATGGTTTTGAATGATCGATAATTTCAAAAATACCTGTTGGCGATTTCACTAAAATTGAATAGTGCTTGTTAGTATCTGTTTGGCTTTGGCTTATCCAATTCCCAAAAACTTTTGCTCTACCATTTGTTAGCAATATCACATTCAGTGGATATAATCCTGCCTGAGTTGTTGTGCCACTTATCATCACACATCCTATTTCACCACCATTAACTTTACAGTTGGGTTTATTACATTGATAGGTAAAACCAGAAGGCATTCCTATCACTCCTGTAATTTTTATTGAATCAACTTTTGCTTGAACAGTAACTCCTAAATAAATAATACTTGTATCAATCGGTGATTCAAATTGCATGATTTGCTGGTAAGCAATATTCACATGTGCAGTAGCCATCGTATCCGGAAAAATCCCGTATCCATTAAGTGTGGTTGCAGGTGTACATTGTGCAATTGATTTTGTATTTGCAAATAAAATCACAGTTACAATTAAAAAAGTTATTTTGGCTAATGTTTTCATGGTTCAGTAATTTATGTTGGCAATTTACAATTTTAAAATAAATAGTAAGCATCGCATTGTTTTTATGATGTTGATGATTTTCTATTTCAATTCATCTGCACAAAATTTTGAGTTAACAGGATTTGTGAGAGATGTTGACAACAACGAAAAACTTTCGGGAGTAGTGGTTTTGGTGAATAATAAAATTAAAGCCGTTACCGATGCTAAAGGATTTTATCAACTTCATTTAAATCAAGGAGAGTATGAAATCATCTTTAAATATACCGGATATACTGATAAAAAAGAATCGATCTCTATCCATTCAAATTTACAACACGATATCAAATTAAAAGTATCAACGAGCCAATTAAATCAAGTTGTTGTTTCGGCAGGACGATATGAACAAGAAGTAAAAAGGCTAACCGTTTCAACTGAAATAATTAAGCCTTACCTCATCGAAAATAAGATAACCACCAACCTTCAAAATTTTATGGATCAGGTTCCAAGTGTGAACGTGATTGATGGACAAATAAATATTCGAGGTGGCAGCGGTTGGACTTATGGTGCCGGATCGCGTGTATTAGTGATGCTTGATGATATGCCATATTTATCAGGTGATGCAGGTCAAGTGCAATGGAAATTTTTACCTACAGAAAATATTCAGCAGATAGAAGTTGTAAAAGGTGCCTCTTCAGTTTTATATGGTTCATCAGCATTAAATGGTGTGATAAATATTCGTACTGCCGATCCAAAAGATAAACCGATAACAAGCTTAACTCCTATTTTTGGTTGGTATAACAAACCTTCCAGAGACAGTTTAAAGTGGACCAACAACACACAATTGCAAAAAGGTTTTAACGCATTTCATTCGCGTGTATACAAACAGTTGGATCTGACATTTACTGCAAATTATTTAAAAGATGATGGCTATCGTTTTGGTGAAGATGATGAACGATTGCGTTTCTCCTTTAAAACAAAGTTTCATTCAAAAAAATTTGCAGGTTTAACATACGGACTAAACGGAAGTATGATGTACCAAAACAGTTCGAGTTTTTTATTATGGAATGGATATCCGCAAGGTGGTTTGGTTGCTCTCAGTAACCAAAAAACTATGGACAAATCTTACAATTTTTCTATCGACCCTCATGTAGATTTTTTTGCATTTGGATTAAAACATCGTATCAAAACGCGATACTTAAATATCATCAATAATATCCAATCGCCCGACACAACGGTTAACCAAGATAATTCATCATGGCTTGTTTATGGAGAGTATCAGGTTCAAAAAGAATTACCAAAACAACTCGGTGTTATTACAGGAGGTATTGCCGGAAGTTATACTGAAAGTAATTCTCCACTTTATATGGGATTTAACCATAGCGCTAATTATGCACCATTTTTACAACTTGATCTGCGATATAAAAAAATAAGTTTTACAGCAGGTTCGAGATATGAAAATTACCAAATGAATTCGCAAAAAGATAGCAGAGTAATTTTTAGAACAGGTTTAAATATAGAGATCACCAAAACAACTTTCTTTCGAACATCATATGGTGAAGGTTACCGCTATCCTTCCATTGCCGAACGATATATTCAAACCTCAGTTGGTGCTGTAAATGTTTTTCCTAACCCAAATTTAAAACCAGAAAGTGGATGGAATGCTGAAGCCGGAATTAAACAAGGATTTAAAATTTCGAACTGGACATGCTTTGCTGATGCTGCATATTTTTATACTGAATATGCAAATATGGTTGAGTTTAACTTTGGTGTTTGGGCTCCAATTGACCCAACTGGTCCAATAGGAAATATTTTTAAAAGTTTTGGATTCAAATCATTTAATGTTGGTCAAACAAGAATTGATGGTTTTGATTTTTCGCTTGGCGGACAAGGAAAGATTGGTTCATTTGATGTTAAGATTTTGGCAGGCTATACTTTAATGAATCCTATTTCACTCGAACCCGAAAAAATTTATGCTTATGATTTAGTAACGCCTCCAAATCCTTTAACATACAGCAATACAAGTTCGAGTGCTGATGGTAATTTTTTAAAATATCGCTATAAAGAATTAGGAAAAACAGATGTTCAAATTGGATATAAAAAATATTCATTTGGAGTAAGTATGCGGTACAATAGTTTTATGAAAAATATTGACAAGATATTTGTCGACCCATTATTTGCCACATTAGTTCCGGGAGTTGCAAATGCACGTGAACTAAATAGCTCCGGTGATTTTATCTGGGATTTGCGATTTGGTTATGAGCTTAACAAACATATCAAAACAAATTTTATCGTAAACAATTTGCTTAACCATGAAATGATGACCAGGCCAACCGATATTCGCCCACCAAGACTTTTTATGTTTCAGATAAATTTCAGATTCTAATTTAATAAAAATATTTAGTGCTTAACAAAAAATTGTACGTCATCATCCTTGCCATTTTACTTGCAATTATTTTTGCTTACAGCATCACTCCGTACTTTTATTATCGATTAAATACAGATTTCAAACGCACAAAATTTATTGTCAAAGCGCTGAATTCAGAAGAATCTCCAATGATTTTACTTTTCGGAAACAGCATTCTGATGTCGGGAATAAATGCGAAAATATTATCAAACAATTCAAGCGAAAATTTGATTTATAATTTGGCAACGAGCGGACAATCTTTAAAAGAATCTTTTTTATTTTACACCAAAGTTCCTTCTTCGGTAAAAGCAGTTTATCAGTTTGTGATGGTTGGACAACTCGAACATTCAATTGCTCCATTATCCGAAAATATTATTAGAAATCTGATCATGAGTGATTATCATTTCGATTCAAAAAAAGACACTTTACTTCCTGCTGATGAAACAACTTATTTTTTAAAAAACAACATCCTCATCAACTATCAGGCAAGAACTGTATTTCTAAATTCATATAACCACATGTTCCGAAAATTGATGCGAAAAGATTTGCTCATCGATTCAAATACAGAAAATCTCTTTTACCCTTTTTTATATACTCAAAAACTTGACGAAAAAACTTACCATAAAGTTATCGAAAAATACAATCCTCGTTCACCACAAATTTCCTTTCATCCCGACAGTAATACGATAAAATATTTGATCAAAGCAAATACCTATTTTCAAAACAGGGGAATAACCTATTATGTGGTGCTTTACCCTTTGAATCCTGACTTAAGCAATATCACATTAAATTACAAAACCGATGCGATGCAAAAACTTTCAGCTGTTCAACAAGTACAATTTATTAACTGCATGGATATATTGGGAAATGAAAGTTTTGTTGATCAATTTCACATGAACAACGAAGGAGCAATTAAATTTTCGAACTACTTAAAAACCTATATTCAATAAATGCTATTTAACTCCATAGATTTTTTGGTATTTATCATTTGCCTGTTTGCAATACTTTTTATTTTCAAAAAAAATGAACAGCAAAAATGGATTTACCTAATTGCGAGCTATGTGTTTTATATGTGGTGGAATCCTGCATTAATTTTATTGCTGATATTCTCAACAACTCTAAATTATTTTGTCGGAAAATTTATTGCAAATAACTTAGATAATATTTATGGAAAACGTTGGTTGATTGTTGGAATAATAATCAATTTAGGAATGCTCGGATTTTTTAAATATGATATTTTTTTCGAAAACAGTTTTAATTTTATTTCCGGAACATCACATCATTCTTGGGTTTCACAACATATTGTTTTGCCGGTAGGAATCTCATTTTACACGTTTCAGGCATTAAGTTATATCATCGATATTTATCATAAAAAAATCAAACCGGTTCAATCTCCACTCGATTTTTTTGTATATAAAAGTTTCTTTCCTCAGCTTGTTGCAGGACCAATTGTTAGGGCTTCTGATTTTTTACCGCAACTTCAAAAAGAAAGAAAAATACGTTTTGAAACCATACCAGTATTACTTGTTTTAAAAGGGCTATTTAAAAAAATTGTGATTGCCGATAACCTTGGAATGTTTACCGATACGGTATATGCAAAACCCGAAAATTATCCTTCGCTTATTATTTGGATCGCAACAATATCATTTACCATTCAAATCTATTGTGACTTTTCAGGTTATACAGATATTGCTATCGGAATTGCAAAAATATTAGGATTTGAATTTCCAAAGAATTTCAACAAACCATACTTCGCACTCACCATTTCTGATTTTTGGAAACGCTGGCATATTTCACTTTCAAGTTGGCTTCGCGATTATTTATACATTCCACTTGGAGGAAACAAAATCAGCAAATTGATCACTTACCGAAACCTCATGATAACCATGCTGCTAGGTGGTTTATGGCATGGTGCCAGTTGGAATTTTGTAATCTGGGGTGGACTTCATGGATCTCTACTTTGTATCAACAGATGGTTAAAAGTTGATGCGATTATTTTCAATTCAAAAAGTAAAATCGTAAAACTTTTTTCTTGGTTTATCACAATGTTTTTGGTAAATATTTTATGGGTAATTTTTAGAATTACGGATATCGGAAAATTAAAAATAGTGTTAGGGAAATTTTTTCTCTTCGACTTCAATTTTCA
>CAIUEQ010000145.1 GCA_903898215.1 uncultured Bacteroidota bacterium
GAAAATATAAGTCTGATTATTTTAAATCAAGCAATAATTCTTTAATAGAAAAATAAGAATCTAATTTATTTATATCGATGGAATCCCAATCGTACCAAACAGCTTCAGTAATTTGTTCTTCAAGCTGAGGCACTAAATTTTTATTATCGGTGGTTTGCATTTTAAACCAATGCGTGATTTTTAAAAACCGATGGTTATGCATTTTATAAGTATGAAAAGTATCAGAAAGTTTTTTTTCTATTTTTAATTTACCGATTCCGCACTCCTCACTAACTTCTCTCACTGCAGCATCTTCATCACTTTCATCTCCATCTATTTTACCTTTTGGCAAATCCCACTTGCCCATTCTTTTAATTAATAAGATTTGTTTTTTAGCATTAAACACGATGCCACCTGCTGCTTCGATAGTTACAAAATGGGTATGAATTGCTTTCATTGCTGCCTGCAAATCATCACATATAACAACCATTCCTGTTGATTTCATTTCTTCACAATCCTTCACATATTCCAAAATTTTTGACTGATCATATTGCACACGTTTGCATTTTGCAAAACGTATTTCGGTCATATCTTGCTGTGTAAGGATGAAAGGTTTCTCGTTAATAAAAATTTTATACATTTGCCTGATGCAAGAATTTGAAAATGTGTCTGCGAAAATAGCAGAATATTTATTAGAAATAAACGCAATTAAACTTAGCCCTAATGAACCTTTTACTTGGGCATCGGGTTGGAAATCGCCAATATACAGTGATAACAGGCTTTCGCTTTCACATCCTGATATCAGAACTTATATTAAAAAAGAGTTGGGCAAACTTATTCGCACTTATTATCCCGATGCTGAAGCTATTATTGGAGTGGCCACTGCTGGAATAGCTCCGGGTGCTTTAGTTGCCGATGAAATAAATCTTCCTTTTGGTTATGTACGTTCCGAGCCTAAAAAACATGGAATGGGAAAACAAGTAGAAGGCGATATTCATCCAAAACAAAAAATTGTGGTGGTTGAAGATCTTGTATCAACAGGTAAAAGCAGTCTTCAGGCAATTGATTCGTTAAGAGATTTTGGATGCGAAGTATTAGGAATGGTTTCGATATTTACCTATGGCTTTGATATTGCAAACGAAAATTTTAAAACTGCAAATTGCACCTTTCATTCGTTGAGTAACTATAATGTTTTAATTGATGTTGCAGCTTCAAACGGTTTAATAAAAAATGAAGAAATTTCAGTTTTAAATGAATGGAGAAAATCACCTTCAACCTGGAAACAATAATATTATTCAGAATTTTAGATACCGAATAGAATAATATTATAAAAAGAAAAATGCCACAGATAGCACAGATTTTTATCCTTTTTATAATAATCTGTGTAATCTGTGGCTCATTCGATTAAGATATTAGGAAGAAAATATTCCAATAAAAATAAAATTATTGTTGACTAAATAAAATAATCTAAAACATACATGAACAGAATAAAAGGAGCAATAAAATTTATCCTGGCAAGTTGGTTTGGCTTTTGGGTGCTTGTTGGTTTTATCTTACTGTATCCTGGATTTTTTATTACTCTCAGTAATCCAAAATGGTATTCACAGGCTCACAAAATTCGTAGGTTATGGGGAAGGTGGTTGTTTTTATTTGGAGCCATTTGGGTTTATCAAATTCTGGAAAAACCTTTTGATCATAAAAAATCATATGTCATCACACCTAACCATACTTCACAACTCGACATCGTTACCTTAACCGTAAAACTTGGTTTAGATTTTAGTTTTATGGCAAAAATTGAACTGGCAAGAATTCCTGTTTTTGGAATTTTTTTTAGAACAATAGATATTGCTGTTGATAGAAAAAATGCCCGTCAGGCTGCTAATTCATATAATAAAGCAAAGGAACTTTTAGACTCAGGGAAAAGTTTAGTGATATTTCCGGAAGCAACTATTCATATGCAAGTTCCTAAATTAGGAAGGTTTAAAGATGGTGCTTTTAAATTAGCCATCGAAAAACAAATTGATATTTTACCCGTTACCATCATTGGCAATTGGATAATTTTACCTGATAAAGGAAAATTTCATTTCCGTCCGGGAAAAGTTATTCAATATGTTCATGAACCAATTTCCACTAAGGGAATGACAATTGAAAACACCGAAGAGTTGAAACAAAAAGTTTATAGTATTATTGAAAGTAAATTAGCAGAATATGGATATTTCGAATGAAATGATTGATAAGTTGGCAGACCTTTCCAAGCTTGAATTTAATGGTGACGAGAAGGAAAAGCTTAAAGCTGATTTAAATAAAATCATCACCTTTATCGATAAGCTGAATGAACTCGACACAAAAAATGTTGAGCCATTAATTTTTATGAGCAACGAAGTAAATATGTTGCGTGAAGATGAAGTAAAACAAACAATCACTCATGAAGAAGCTATGTTAAATGCTCCTTCAAAAGATTCAGATTATTTCAGGGTCACAAAGTTTTTGGAAAAATAATAGAAACCAAAAACGTTAAATTACAATTCACATTTTTAACATACTCAAACATGGCAACACCGATTATTGAATTACAAAAGATCTGCAAATTTTTTAAGATTGGAGATGTTGAGGTTCAAGCACTGCGCGGTGTTGACCTTACCATAAACAAAGGAGAGTATGTTGCTTTTATGGGACCTTCAGGTTCAGGAAAATCTACCCTGATGAATATTTTAGGATGCCTTGATACTCCAACCAGCGGCTCCTATATTTTAAATAATCAAATTGTAAGTAACCTTACCGATAATCAGCTTGCCGAAATTCGTAATAAAGAAATTGGGTTTGTGTTTCAAACTTTTAACCTGCTTGCAAGAAATACTTCTTTGGATAATGTTGCATTGCCACTTGTGTACGCAGGCTTTAGCCGAAAAGAAAGAAATGAAAAAGCAACCACTACATTAGCTTCTGTTGGACTTGCAGACAGAATGGATCATAAACCCAATGAGCTTTCAGGCGGACAAAGGCAACGCGTTGCAATAGCCCGTGCATTGGTAAATAATCCATCCATCATTTTAGCCGATGAGCCAACAGGAAATCTCGATACAAAAACTTCGTATGAAATTATGCAATTGATTGAAGAGATTCATCAAAAAGGAAATACTGTTATTGTTGTAACTCACGAAGAAGATATTGCACGAAGAGCTAAACGTATTGTTCGTTTACGAGATGGATTAATTGAAAGCGATACGTTAAATCAATAGGTTAAAAAAGAGTAGCAATAAATTCACAAAGTTCTTCCAGATATTTTTTATCAATATCATCAAAGTGTGAAAGGTGCTCACTATCCAAATCGAGCACAGCAATTACTTCTTTATTTAATACGATAGGAATAACGATTTCTGAACGGGAAGCTGAACTGCATGCAATATGTCCCGGAAATTTTGATACATCTTCAACAATAATTGTTTGATTATTTTTCCAGGCCAAACCACAAACTCCTTTTCCAAAAGTAATTCGGGTGCAAGCAACAGGACCTTGAAACGGACCTAGTACTAGCTCATAATCTTTGGTAAAATAAAAACCTACCCACCACCAGTTAAACGACTGTTTGAGAGCTGCAGATATATTAGAAAGGTTTGCTATAAGATCATCTTCACCTTTACACAAAGCAAAAATCTGAGGCAACAATGAAGCATACTGCTCTCCTTTATCAAGAGTAGCATTAACTTCAAAATCATGCATCACAAAACTTATTTTATTTTTGTAGTGTCAACTTTTGCCGAATCAACCGGAGTAGTATTTTCTGGTCTAACACCATCATTTCCTCTGTTTGTTGAATAATCAGACTTTTCGTTTTTGTATTGCTCATTTGTTTCAATTGTTTTTTGAGCATCAGCTTGTCCGTAATGGCATGAAGTGAATGCAACAGTTACAAATGCAATAGCGAAGAATTTTTTCATTGGATATTAGATTTACGATTATTGGTTGCGAATATAATTTTATTTATGAATTGAAAAAAAAGTAGCAGTAAATTATTGAAAGTACTATTATTTAAAAGCACTCATATTACCTCAAGACCACAACTTTTTGCACTTTAACAACTACTCCATCTGCATCTGCAATTCTAATAAAATATATCCCTCCATTTAGTGATGACGTATTCATGTTTATAGAAGTATTAAATGAATAGCTTTCCATCATTTGCTTGCCTGCAATATCAAACACTTGCGCTGTTAACTTTTCTATTGTTGATGTTTCAATATGCAATTCGTTTTTAGCAGGATTAGGGTAAATATTCCAATTAGTATTTTCTGATTGGTTAAAATGAATTACTCGCACTTCACTCAAAGATGAATTGCCATTAAAATCAACTTGCTTTAAACGATAATAAATTGTGCCGTCATGCTGAACTTGTTTCAGTATTGTCATGTCGAGCGTAGTCGAGACATCATCTGTGAACTGGTAACCGTGAACTATTTCACTTGTTCCATTTCCTTTAACTTTACCAATCGATGTAAAACCTGAACCGTCAACCGACCTCTCCACTTCAAAATAATCATTATTCAATTCGCTTGCTGTTTGCCAATATAAATTCACATCATTGTTAATTCTTTCGGCAGTAAAATTCATTAACTGAACAGGCAAAGGACTTGTTGCATCCGTTCCTGCAAAGTATGAAAAATGTGTAAGTCCATTTGCAGCCATGATATTATTAATGGTATCAATTGCGTGAGTTGATGATGCAATTACCCAAGGTATTGCTGTTGATTTTTGTGCAATAACCATATTGCTTTCACTCGGAATATTTTGCAACCAGTTCTTTTTATAATTTAGTTTAAGGTTGTAACTATAAGTTCCTGCCGGAGCTAAAATATTCCAATAGGCATTGGTTTGATAAAATGATGTGCCGCCAACTTGTGGTGCATTAGTTCCTGAATACAATTGTGCGGTTATAGATGAAGGAACACTTGTTCCCCAAACAATTTGTGCAATAGTATCACTGCCAAATGAAAAATATTGTGTGCTGCTTGCTATTGGAGTTGCAGGTGATGCAATGGCAAATGGGGGATTAACATTTGGTGTAAATTCATACGCTCCAATATCCGTTGCACCTGTTAATACTTGTGAACTTCTTGCATTACCATTTATATCGCTTGTAATAAATGTTGTTGGCATTCCTCTTCCATTCATCGACCAACAAGCGCTATCTGAAATATTTGGTGCAAGATTATTTGCAGAGTTTGTGAATGCAGGGCGATACGATAAAGAGTTTTTATCTAAACCATAAGCACCTCTCCACGAACTTAAGTTTGCATAAAATGTTGCTCCGCTACTTACAGATACAAGATTAC
>CAIUEQ010000146.1 GCA_903898215.1 uncultured Bacteroidota bacterium
CGGTTTTTTTTATTTCCATTTGCACTAAATCATTGGCTTAAAACTTGCCGTAAAATGGCGAAGAAATTCTGGCTCATAAGTTATTTGATAACCTTTGTTCTCGTGTTTAGATTCTAGAATATCATCAAAAACATCTATTACAAAATCAATATGACTTTGTGTATAAACCCTTCGCGGAATTGCCAGTCGAACTAACTCCATAGCAGCAGGAATGAGCTTTCCTTTTTCATCATATTTTCCAAACATTACACTGCCTACTTCAACACATCTAATTCCCCCTTTTAAATAAAGATCGCAAACCAAAGCTTGTCCGGGATAGCGCTCAACAGGAATATGGTTGTATAAACTTTTTGCGTCTACGTAAACGGCATGTCCGCCTATTGGACGCACAACCTGAATTCCTTTACTAATAAGATGATCTCCTAGGTATTGTGTGCTTTTAATTCGGTAATGCAAATAATCTTTATCAAAAACCTCTACCAAACCTATTGCTATTGCTTCCATATCTCTTCCACTTAATCCACCATATGTTGCAAACCCCTCAGAGATAATCAACAAATTCGTGCATTTTACGGCAAGCTTATCATCTTTAAGGGTTAGCAATCCACCCATATTTACGAGCGCATCTTTTTTTGCACTCATAATAAAAGCGTCTCCCAGGTTTAACATTTGTTGAGCAATTTCCTTGTACGTTTTGTTTTCAAAACCGGGCTCACGATGCTTTACAAAGTAAGAGTTCTCAGCTATGCGGCAACCGTCAATTACCATCAATAACCCAAATTCGTGACACAATTTTCTAAGAGATATTGCATTTTCCATACTCACCGGTTGTCCTCCAGCCGAGTTATTTGTAACAGTTAAAATTACTGCACCAATATTTTCTCGTCCGTGTTCAATGATCAAATCACGTACTTGTTGAAGGTCAATATTTCCTTTAAACGGAAGTTCGGTTGCAGGATCATTTGCTTCAGCCGGAAGGCAGTCGAACGCAATAGCACCGCTAAATTCAATATTTGCTCGAGTAGTGTCAAAATGGGTATTGCTAATAAAAACCTTCCCTTTTCCGCCTAAAATACCATACAAAATTCTTTCTGCTGCTCGGCCCTGATGGGTTGGCAGAACATGGGGCATTCCTGTTAAGTCTCTTACCACACGCTGTAAATGTTCCCAACTGCGTGCACCTGCATAGCTTTCATCACCTTGCATCATTCCTGCCCATTGGTTTTGACTCATTGCGCCTGTTCCGCTATCTGTTAACAAATCGATAAACACGTCATCACTTCTTAAAAGAAAGGGATTGTATCCGGCTGTTTTAAGTGCTTCAACACGCTCTTCTTCTGTTGTTACACGCATGGGTTCAACCATTTTAATTTTGAATGGCTCAGTAAGGGTGCGTTGTTTTTTAGGGGTTGTCATTTTATAAATAATTATTACAAGTATATTTTGTATTTCGTTTAAGCTGGTAAAAATACTTTGGGCACGATGAGTAGAAAATGACTAATGTCACTAATTTTGAATTGTACTTTTAGCAAAAAAAATTTCTGTCTCATCTATAATTAATCATTAAATGAAAACCATTATCTACCATAACACTAGGTGCAGCAAGAGCCGAGAAGCGTTGAATATTTTACTCGAGCATGCCGAGGATGTTGAAGTAATAAATTATTTGAAAGCTGGCTTTTCAGAAAAAGAGCTTATTGAGTTAATTTCTAAATTAGGGATTAAACCTGAAATGCTTGTGAGAAAAAATGAGCCGTTGTTTAAAGAAAACTTCTCTGATAAAAAATATACCGATAAACAATGGGTCGATATATTAATTA
This sequence comes from uncultured Bacteroidota bacterium, assembly GCA_903898215.1. Classification (GTDB taxonomy): domain Bacteria; phylum Bacteroidota; class Bacteroidia; order UKL13-3; family UKL13-3; genus CAIUEQ01. The sequence goes on from CAIUEQ010000146.1 coordinate 1,821, forward strand.
ATAATCCTTCGCTAATTGAAAGGCCTATTGTTGTAAAAGGAAAAAATGCGGTAATCGGAAGACCACTTCAAAATGTTATTGATATTCTATAAATAATTTGACATTTGATACCAATATGTTATCCCATTATCTTTGTTCCTTATATTATATTCATGAAGTTTAAAAACATTGCATTTCTTTTTTCTTTTCAACTGGTTTTTTCTGTCGTTTTTTCTCAAACAAAAGCTCCTGCAAACTGGTTCAACCTCGACCATAAAAAAGATAAAATATATGGCGTTGGTGCGGAGCGAGCTTATAAAGATTTAATTAAGGACCGTAAGGGTAAACCTGTTGTGGTTGCTGTGATTGATGGTGGAACCGACACTAAACACGAAGACCTTAAAGATGTAATCTGGGTAAACCTGAATGAAATACCAAATAACGGAATTGATGATGATAAAAATGGATATATAGATGATATAAATGGTTGGAATTTTATTGGTGGGAAAAATGGGAAAAATGTGGAACAAGACAATCTTGAAGTTACCCGTGTATATGCTAAATTAAAATCAAAATACGATAAGGCCGATACAAATAAATTATCCGAATCGGCAAAACTAGAGTATTATAATTACCAATCGGCAAAAGATGTTTTTTATAAAGGAAAACAAGAATCCGACCTATATTCAAATTTATATGCCAGCCTTGAAAAAGGTCTCGAAAATTTGAGAAAAAATATTGATACCAAACCAATTGTTTTTGATCAGATAGTTCAATATAAACCACAAAACAGTGGAGAAAAAATGGCTAAACAATTTGTGCTTGGCTTTGTTGGAAAAAAAACTTCTGTAAATGATTCAGTTCCTTTTTGTACTTATATTTTAGAAATTAACTCTGGTAAGGAACATTTTGAAAAACAGGCAAATTATAGTTACAACACTGAATTAGATACCCGGAAAATTGTTGGAGATAATTATTTTGATGCATCCGAAAAATATTATGGAAACAGTAATGTAATTGGGCCTAATGCCGGACACGGAACACATGTTGCTGGAATTATTGCTGCGGTTAGAAATAATAATATTGGAATAAATGGTGTAGCAAATAATGTAAAAATAATGGTTGTGCGTGTTGTGCCTGATGGCGATGAACGTGATAAAGATGTTGCCAATGGCATAATGTATGCGGTTAACAATGGTGCAACAATCATAAATATGAGTTTCGGTAAAGCTTTTTCGTTCAATAAAAAGGTTGTAGATGACGCTGTAAAATTTGCAATGAGCAAAGATGTGCTTATTGTTCATGCAGCAGGAAATGATTCAAAAAACAACGATACCGTTGATAATTTTCCTACCCCTTATTTTGATAACAATAAAGAAAGGGCTTCAGGATGGATCGAAGTTGGTGCATCATCATGGGAAAAGGGAAAGCAATTGGCTGCTACATTCTCAAACTTTGGTGTAAAAACTGTTGATGTTTTTGCGCCCGGTGTTGCTATATACTCAACCACCCCCGACTCCAAATATGCAGAGTATGACGGAACAAGTATGGCCGCTCCGGTAACAGCCGGTGTAGCAGCTTTGATACGTTCGTATTATCCTCAACTAAGTGCTGTGCAAGTAAGAGATATTATTATGAAATCGTCATCAAAAATATGTCGAAAAGTTTATGTACCCGGACAAACTAAAACTAAAACAAAGCTTAAAAACTTATGTGCTTCGGGGGGAATTGTAAATGCTTATGAGGCATTAAAACTTGCCGCATCTTATAGATAAACGCATCTTGTGTTTGGAAATGTTTTGCGTTAAGCAATTTGTAAGAAAGACGATTATCTAGTGAGGTTTTTATAATTTCTAAAACAAAGTTCTGTTATTTGCTCTTTAAAAATCACTTTGCATCATACGTTAAAGCCACACCTAATAATCCTTTTGCAAAACCCAAGAACTATCATAACGAGAATTAATACCCATATTCTATCCTAATTTTGCCATACGCTTTAGCGTGGTAACTTCCTTATCGGATAAATGTCTCCATTCGCCTCGTTTCAATCCTGTTTTCGAAAATCCACCATACGAAACCCGGTCAAGCCTGTCTAGGGTATAACCCAAATGTTCAAACATGCGGTGAATAATTCTATTCCGTCCGCTATGTATCAATACCCCTACTTCTTGTTTGTTTTTTGGGTCTGGGTACGCTAATTCATCGGGTTTAATAAAGCCATCTTCTAACTCTACGCCATTAGTTAATGCCCAAAAATCCTCTCCTGTAAATACTTTATTTAAGGTTGCCTTATACACTTTTTCAACTTCGTATTTTGGGTGCATTAAACGTTGTGCAAGTTCTCCGTCATTAGTTAAAAGCAATACACCAGTAGTGTTTCTGTCAAGTCTTCCAATAGGATAAATACGTTCGCTAATTTCATTTCCTAATACATCCATAATTGTATTTCTTCCATCGGGGTCATCTAAAGTTGTTATCGCATCCTTGGGTTTATTCATTACAATATAAACTCTTTTTTCGCGCGATAATCTTTGTCCGTTAAAGCGAACATCATCTGAATTTTTAACCTGATATCCCATTTCTGTAACCACCGTTCCATTAACGCTAACCAAGCCTGTAGAAATAAGTTTATCAGCCTCTCTTCGCGAACAAATTCCTGCATTAGAAACATAACGGTTAAGCCTAACAAGGTCGCTATGTTTTTCAGGTTTTAAATTGGCAACTTTTTTAAAGGTTTTTGATTTGCTGAATTTCTTCTTTTCGGTTAATACTAAATCTGATTTATAATCTTTCGGTTCTTTTTTAAATTCAGTTGAAGGTTTATCTGACGACCTTGGTGACCTGAAAGAGGGGTTCCTGTTTTCTTTATCATCTGCACCTTTTCTATTAAATGGTTTTGTGGAGCTGATAAAACTGCA
>CAIUEQ010000147.1 GCA_903898215.1 uncultured Bacteroidota bacterium
ACAGGTATTCAAATTTTAATTAAGAAATCATTTCTCGTTTTTTATATTTGTTACTTAACCTTACCCGAAATATGAAAAAACTATTTACATTTTTAAGCATTGCATTTGCACTTTCTTCATCTGCACAAATAACAATTGTTAGATCCGATTATGGAGCAATTGGAAATAAAGTGAAGTATGCAGTAGATACTCCGGCATCATCTTCATTAAATGCCATCATTAATTTAACAGGAGTAAATAAAACATGGAATTTTTCAACAGCATCTTTAGTTCCTAATAAATATGATTCTGCCTTTTTTGTATCTCCTTCAGTAATACCAAATCCTCCAGCAAATGCTAATTTGATTCTTGTTACAGCAAACAACAATCAATTTCTAAATGTGGATTCAAATTTTGTAAGAACTATTTTAGATCAACCCTCTTATAATATTAATAATATCAGTTTAAAAATTTTTAAGTTCCCTTTTACCTTTGGAACAACACATATTGATTCACTTATATTTACTAAAAAAGGAATTGCATCTGATTTTAATCAAAGCCCTATTGCCGGAGTTGACTCTTTACGTTTTGATATTCGTGCATATACTGCTGCAATTGGACAAGGATATGGAACTCTTGTATTACCTGATACCAGTTGCACAGCATTACAAGTAAAATCTACTGTGGTTACTTATGTTGTAGTTTCTGCATACGCTGCATTTTTTGGAGGATGGGGTGTTGTTCAAGATCAATATCAAAAAAATGTGAATGTGCAATGGTTGTCAAAAAATTCAAAAAGTTTTATGGCACAAGCAGCGATGGATTCAAACGGAACAACCGTTCAAGGTTTCACCTATTGGACAAGGAAAATTTTAATTCCAAAATTAACTTTTGTTACTCCAAATAATGCACAGCGTGGACAAACATTGAATGTAACCATTTCAGGAACTAACACACATTTTAATCAAGGAAGTAATATTTCAGTATCGATATCACAAGGTTCAAGTTCGCTATTAGTTAATAATGTAATTGCAATAAATGATTCGACATTGACAGCAAACATTACCGTTAAACAAACAAATACTATAGGCTTACATGCTGTTACTGTTGTTGATCCGATATTTGGCGAATTAACACTCGCATCAGCATTTCAAGTAAACGCTTCAACAAATATGCCTTCTCTTTTAAGAGCAACTCCATCAAGAATTTTTGGACTCCTTCCTTTAAATGTAACTATTACCGGAAAAAATACACATTTCACTCAGGGAACAAATGCTGTGAACTTTAACTATTTAAGTTCACCAACAAGTACATTAATTGTTAATAGTGTTAACGCAACTAACGACACCACACTTATTTGTGGCGTTAAAATTTTTGGTGCAGTGAATGGCAATTATGATATACTTGTAAACAACACTGTTGATGGTCCGTTAACCTTGAGCAATGCAGTTAATATTGCTACAGGCATCAATGAAATGCAAAACAGTATATCATCACTAAGTATTTATCCAAACCCTGCAAATGATAAAATAAATATCTCCTTTGCACAACAATCATCAGAAGTAAGTATTCATATTTTTGATATGACAGGTCGCTTATTGAAAACAACTTTCACATCTAAAAACAATATTGAAATGGATGTGACAGATTTGAGAAATGGAATTTATTTTGTTACTGTTTCAGGAAAAGATTTTACCACTTCACAAAAAATAATGATCAATAAATAATTTTATAGAAAAATACTTTTAGCTACCAAAATCTAAAATTATAAATATCTCAAATTAGAGTAGTGATTTACTGACAAGGAAGGCAGAGCCACAGATTACACAGATTATTGAAAAATTGTTTTAATAATATCTGTGTAATCTGTGGCTTAATAATCGAAAAACAAACAACATAAGCACTAAATTTAAATGGGTGCAAAGAGAATATTTTATAATTTAAAAATATTAATTTTTGAAAGTCTCGTCAAAAAATTTGACGGGACTTTTTTTTGCAATCAGAGTAACTATTTTTCAGGTTTAGAGTGATGTCAAAAATTTAATCTCAAAATCTTATTCACCTCCTATTGTTCTTATTTTAAAATCCTCGCCTGATTTAAACACTTATCTTCGCTAAAATTTTTTCATCATGGCAAAAACATTCGGAAAAGAAACTTATTTATATTGGTACGAAACCATGTTGCTTCAACGACGTTTTGAAGAAAAAACAGGTCAATTATATGGCATGCAAAAAATTAGAGGATTTTGTCATTTATATATTGGTCAAGAGGCCGTTTCTGCAGGTACTATGACGGCAATAAGAGATGACGACAATATGATTACTGCTTATCGTGACCATGGTTTAGCAATTGCTAAAGGCATTTCTGCTCGTGAATGTATGGCAGAAATGTTCGGCAAAGCCACTGGTTGTACCAAAGGGAAAGGTGGTTCTATGCACTTCTTTTCTAAAGAGAAAAAATTCTTTGGTGGGCATGGTATTGTAGGCGGACAAATTGGACTGGGTGCAGGAATTGCATTTGCAGAGCAATATAAAGGAACAGATGTAGTTACTGTATGCTATTTTGGTGATGGCGCTGCTCGTCAAGGTATTTTACATGAAACATTTAATATGGCAATGACTTGGAAATTACCTGTTATATTTATTTGCGAAAATAACTATTATGCAATGGGAACATCTGTTGAAAGAACATCTAACGTATTAGATATTTATAAATTTGCAGATGCCTATG
>CAIUEQ010000148.1 GCA_903898215.1 uncultured Bacteroidota bacterium
ATGCGCACATAGCGCCAAGCGAGATCTTCACTCACAAATGCTTCCAACTCACTTCTATCTTTGAGCCACTTTTCTAATTCTTCTTTCGAATGAATTTCTCTTTCGAGTAATTGATTAAAAAATGGTTCTAGCATTTCCCATGAAGTCACTTTTAGTTTATCAGGTAAAAAACTGCGGTGTGTGATTACAATCATTTGAATAAATTTTTATGTGTTCGAATTAAGAATTAAGAATTGATTTTTTAAGAATTGTTTTCAAACATTTTATGCATAAAAAAACCACCGACTAGCGGTGGTTGTATTTTATATTTTTTAAATAACTTAATATCCAATAACTAAACTAACATTAAACCGACTTAGGTCTATAGGTAGTTTTCGCTCCTCCAGAACCTTTACTGTTAGCTTTTGAAGCTATATTTTTAGGAGCAACATTTTTAGGAGCTTTAGGTGCGGCAACTTTTTTTGCTTTTGGTTTTTCTTCACCATCAGTTGAAGTTTCAGCTTTCACAACTTCAGCATCTGCAGCAGTCTCTTCTGTTGCAGCAGCACTTTTCAAAGTTGTAAAATCAAGTTGACCTTTTAATAAATGAAACCATGTCAATAATTTTTTAACATCTGAATCATATACACGTTCATTATCTAACTTAATAGTGGCTGTTACAAAAGCACGTTGTGTTTTCACATCAACTTTTCCGTCAGGAATAACTTCACCCGCTTTTTCTTTCTCATTCAGTTTTACAAAAACTTCAGCAAGTTTCATATCGCCATCTTCTGTAAACATCGAAATATCATCTAAAATCGAAACATTATCCTGTATGCCTGTAGGAAAACGCTTAGCAGTTCCTACTGTTTCAAGTATCAAACCTGTTTTTGTTTTTCCAATAATTTTGTGCAACCCGCTCATTCCCGAGATCGATACAATATCTTTTAAATCCATTCTTTCAATTTTTAATGGTGGCAAATGTAACAAAATTTACAAAATGAAAACGTCCTTAATTATAAAAGTTTATTTATTCTGATTTTTAAAAATTGAAATCTTTCATATTTGACTTCCATTAGTGCGAAAAAATTTGTCAGTTCGAGCGGAGTCGAGAACAGATAAAACTAATACATTGCTTCAAACTGGCAATGTCTCGGCTCGACAAGACACGAGCCATAATTATCAATTTACCTTTTTATTAATGTATGAGTTAAATCATGCTGTTTAATCCAACTCGTAAATGTGCTGAAATATTCTATTTTTGCCCTTTATCACGCGAAAATCATTTGTATGGAAATCATTGAAAAATATAGTCTCAAGAACAAAATTCGTATTGTAACAGCTGCCGCTTTATTTGACGGCCATGATGCTGCTATCAATATCATGCGAAGAATTATTCAGGCAAGTGGTGCGGAAGTTATTCATCTTGGTCATGATAGAAGCGCTGAAGAAGTTGTAGATACTGCCATTCAAGAAGATGCTAATGCAATAGCCATGACCTCCTATCAAGGCGGACATGTGGAGTATTTTAAATTTATGCGCGACTTATTAGTGCAAAAAGGTTGCGGACATATAAAAATATTTGGAGGAGGTGGTGGAGTAATTCTTCCTGAAGAAATCGCTGAATTACAAGCTTACGGAATCACAAGAATTTATTCTCCTGACGATGGTCGGTCGATGGGATTGCAAGGAATGATCAATGATATGCTGATGAATTGTGATTTTCCAACAGGAGCAAATTTGACAAACGAAGTAGAGTTATTGCATGCAAAGTCTCATCAAAAAGAAAAAGATTATAAATCGATTGCAAAATTAATTTCGGCTGCTGAAAATTTCCCTGATGACTTTGATAAGATTTTTAAAACCGTAGAGACGTTGCATGCAACGTCACTACAAACGACACCTGTATTAGGAATTACAGGAACTGGCGGTGCAGGAAAATCTTCCTTAGTTGATGAATTGGTAAGAAGATTTTTATTGGATTTTAAAGACAAATCAATCGCCATTATTTCGGTTGATCCTTCAAAACGTAAAACCGGTGGCGCATTATTAGGTGATAGAATTCGCATGAACTCCATTAAAAATCCTAGAGTATATATGCGTTCGCTTGCTACTCGTCAATCCAATTTGGCTTTATCAAAATATGTAAAAGAAGCGATTGACGTGATAAAAGCATCAGGCTTTGACCTCATCATTTTAGAAACTTCCGGAATCGGACAAAGCGATACCGAAATTATCGAACATAGCAATATGAGCATGTATGTGATGACACCTGAATACGGTGCTGCAACACAACTCGAAAAAATCGACATGCTGGATTTTGCAGATATTATTGCCATCAATAAATTTGATAAAAAAGGTTCGCTTGATGCTTTGCGCGATGTAAAAAAACAATACCAACGCAATCACAATCAATTTGACATATCGCCTGATTTGATGCCTGTTTTCGGAACAATCGCATCGCAATTCAACGATCCAGGAATGAACACTTTGTACAAAGCTGTGATGGATAAGTTGGTTGAAAAAACAGGCGCTGATTTAAAATCAACTTACCATGTAAGTGATGAAATGAGCGAGAAAATTTTTATCATTCCTCCTGCTCGAATTCGTTATTTATCTGAGATTTCTGAGAACAACCGCAACTATGATAAATGGGTAAACAAACAAGCTGATATTGCTGATAAATTATTTGGATTAAAATCATCTATCGAAACTATCAAAGCTTCAAAATTGGATGATAAAGATCGTTTGATAAAATCATTGCAAGAAGTTTATCATACCGTTGAATTAGATCTTGACCCACGAAATAAAATTATTCTCGAAGGTTGGGAAGCAAAGAAAAGTCAGTATCGCAACGAACATTATATTTATAAAGTTCGCGATAAAGAATTAAAAATCCTTACGCATACCGAATCACTTTCACATACAAAAATCCCAAAAGTTGCTGTTCCAAAATTTAATGGTTGGGGTGATATTTTACGTTGGACTTTACAGGAAAATTTTCCCGGAGAGTTTCCATACACTGCAGGAATTTATCCATTCAAACGTGAAGGTGAAGATCCAACAAGAATGTTTGCCGGTGAAGGCGGACCAGAGCGTACTAACAAACGCTTTCACTATGTTTCTAAAGGCATGCCTGCAAAACGTTTGAGCACAGCTTTCGATTCAGTTACTTTATACGGACAAGACCCTGATCATCGACCTGATATTTATGGAAAAGTTGGAAACTCGGGTGTAAGTGTTTGGAGTATGGATGCAGCAAAAAAATTGTATTCAGGTTTTAACTTAGCTGACCCAAAAACTTCAGTTTCGATGACCATCAACGGACCGGCTGCAATCATCTGTGCATTTTTCATGAATGCAGCAATCGATCAACAATGTGAAATCTACATCAAACAAAATGGTTTGGAAGATGAGATGAACAAAAAAATTGATGCAATCTTTAAAGCACGTGGAACAAAACGTCCAAAATATAATGAAGCAATACCTGAAGGCAATGATGGATTAGGATTAATGTTGTTAGGCGTTTCGGGAGATATGATCTTACCAAAAGAGGTGTATGAAAAAATTAAAGTTGATACTTTAAAGCAAGTTCGAGGAACAGTTCAGGCTGATATTTTAAAAGAAGATCAAGCACAAAATACTTGTATTTTTTCTACAGAATTTTCATTGCGTGTGATGGGAGATGTGCAACAATATTTTATTGATAATGGTGTACGAAATTTCTATTCCGTTTCTATCAGTGGTTATCATATTGCTGAAGCCGGAGCCAATCCTATTACCCAATTGGCATTAACACTTTCAAATGGTTTTACTTTTGTTGAATATTATTTGAGTAGAGGAATGAATATCGATGATTTCGCTCCAAATCTTTCATTCTTTTTCTCTAATGGAATTGATCCTGAATATTCAGTGATCGGGCGTGTGAGCAGAAGAATTTGGGCAAAGGCAATGAAGTTGAAATATGGTGGAAACGAGCGCTCGCAAATGATGAAATATCATATTCAAACAAGCGGAAGAAGTTTGCATGCACAAGAAATTGACTTCAATGATATTCGTACAACCTTGCAAGCTTTGTATGCTATTTATGATAATTGTAATTCGCTTCACACAAATGCTTATGATGAAGCCATCACTACTCCAACTGAAGAATCGGTGAGACGTGCAATGGCCATTCAATTAATTATTAATCGCGAATTAGGATTGGCAAAAAATGAAAATCCATTGCAAGGTTCATTCATCATCGAGGAATTGACCGACCTTGTTGAAGCTGCTGTTCTTGCTGAATTTGATAAGATCAACGAACGTGGTGGGGTTTTAGGTGCAATGGAAACAATGTATCAACGCTCAAAAATTCAGGAAGAAAGTTTGTATTACGAAACCTTAAAACATACAGGTGAATTTCCAATTATTGGAGTGAACACTTTCTTAAGTGCTAAAGGTTCGCCAACAGTTCTTCCAATGGAAGTGATCCGTTCAACTACCGAAGAAAAAGAATTTCAAATTGAAATGTTAAATGAGTTGAAAAAAGGAAATGAAGAAAAGGGAAAAGAAGCTCTTCACATTTTACAACAAGCCGCAATTCACAATAAAAATATTTTTAACGAATTGATGGAAACAGTAAAATATTGTTCTCTTGGACAAATTACCAATGCGTTGTTTGAAGTTGGCGGGCAGTATAGAAGGAGTATGTAAACAAAAAACATTATGAAATATATTTTAATATTATATTTTTTATGGTTCAGCAATGACATATTTGCTCAAACTCAACCAAAACTTTATCAAATAGATAGTTTAAAAAGAGTCAAACCAAAACTAATTGAACCTAATATTGATTCGTGTTCTAATTTGGTAACTTATTCTGGCATTATTGAGCAGGAACAATCTGGCTCTGATTCGTTATTTGTTAGAGCCATTGATTTTTGTTGCAAAATGAATGGTGATATTGTTGAACAGAAAAAAAACTTCAAAGTTGTTTCCACAATTTATTTACCTGCATATTACTACGACCTAAACAACATAAAAAGAGATGCAGGAAGTATTCATTTTATTTTTACAGTCCGTATTAAAGAGGAACGTTATCAATATATAATTTCAACTTTATCTATAGAGAATAAATCGTCAACAAATATTCCTTTTGAATTTGTTCTATCAATAAAAGATGTATTAATAAATGCGAATAGCGACATTAACCAACTAATAAGAGATTTTAAATTAAAGATGAAAGATCCGCTTTTAGCTGATGAAGAAACATGGTAGAAAATTTTCTTTATCAAAACACAAGAAATAAAATTCATTAAAAAAAATTGATATGGGACTCTCAGAAATAAAAGAAATAGATTTTTCATTGCCTTATTTTATCAAGCATAAAAATATCTGGTCGGATTATGATGCAGAAGCCGATACGTTATATATTCATTTTAAGAAGCCAAATCATGCTGATAATTCTGAAATGACTGATGATGATGTAATTATTCGTTACGAAAAAGATGATGTGATTGGTTTAACTATTTTACACGCAAGTAAACGGGGTATGAATGTTTAGCATTAAATTTTATTCACTCGTTCAAATTACCAATGCGTTGTTTGAAGTTGGCGGGCAGTATAGAAGGAGTATGTAAGTTTTTTGTATAACATTTTTAGTAGAGACGTTGCATGCAACGTCTCTACTAATTTTATAGCAACTTTTTCTCCCATTCATCAATTTTAAATCCCAACAAAAACCCATCTTTCATTTCAACCAATGGGCGTTTGATCATGGATGTTTTTTGAATCATTAATTCGATGGCTTTATTTTTATTAGTGATGCTTAACTTTTCTTCGTCACTCAATTTTTTAAAAGTAATTCCTTTGGTATTGATGAGTTCAGTTATCGGAAAGTGTTTTAACCATTCTTCAATTTTTTCTTTGCTGATACCTTCCTTTTTATAATCGTGAAATGTATAAGTAATATGATTCGCGTCTAGCCATTTAAAAGCTTTCTGCATGGTGTCGCAATTTTTTATTCCGTAAACGATCATATTTATATTATTGATAAGAAAGAACCAAACATACTGAAATTTATAAACATTTATTTATAACGGCATGAGGTAATTTCCAAAAAATCAAGTATATATTTGTCCTACACTAAAAAATAAAAACTATGTTGTATTTATCAATTTCTATCACATTGCTAGTAATGATTGCTGCAATGCATTTATTGGCAAAAGCTAAAAAAGAAACTCTTGGTTCACTTTTTACTTGGATCACTTATTTTATCATCCTAGTTGCAACACTAATTTTAATTTGTCAGATTGCTCAAGGAATGAAAAGAATGTGCTCACACAAAGAAAAAGGAATGCACGGAATGATGATGGGTGGAATGGGTCACCATATGATGATGCGAGGAATGTGCAACGAAGAAATGGAAGGTTGTGAAGGAATGGGTGGACGTATGGAAGGCTGCGAAGGCAATATGAAATGCGATGAAGGAATGAAAGATTGCAAAGGAATGAAAGGTTGTGAGGAAGAAGATGACGATGATGCTGACAGCTCGGAACACACAGTAACGCGAGTGAAATAATTTTACAAAAAGATTAAAAAAAAGCTGACGCAATTCGTGTCAGCTTTTTTTGTTTTTAAAAATAATCATGAAAGTATCCAGTTGAATTTATGTTCAACTTCAGGCATTTTTGCTCGCTCGGCAATTCGTTGTAATCTGTCAGGTAATGCCATCAAATAATCACGGGCTTTTTCTCCATTCTCTTTTAAACCACGCATTGTTTCTATTTGCCATTCATCGAGCAACGTGCGAAGAATATCAACATAATCATTGGCTGTATACATGCCAAGTCGCTGTGCAGCATCCGAAAAATTTGCGAACGTATCATTCTTACCACCACTTTCGCGAAGCAAAACGGCAGGCATTACAATTTTTTGTCGCATCATATATTCAAAAGCAAGCATCATTTCATCAGCATCAACTTCAAAAATTTTTGTCACGAAATTTTTATATGCTTTTGCATGTCGTGTTTCATCGGCAGCAACCAAACCACAAATTTTTGAGAGAATTAAATTATCACTTTGCTTGGCAATACTTGCTGTTCTTCGGTGTGAAATATTAGTTGCCAATTCCTGAAAACTTGTATATATAAAATTCTTATACGGATCAGTTCCGGTTTGAATATCGGTTCCATCGGCAATAAGATATTGCAGTGAAGTTTCAAATTCCTTCATATTAATTCTTCCGCATAAATATAAATATCTGTTAAGTGCATCACCGTGTCGGTTCTCTTCAGCTGTCCAACCTCTAATCCATTTCATCCAACCATTATTTACTTCTACATTAATACCATTCATACCTGATAGCCACATTTCGTATGTTGGCAGCGCTTCTTCGGTAATGGTATTTCCTACAAGTACTGATATTAAATCGTATGAAAGATTCTCAGCTTGTTGTTGAATTATTTTCACTTCATCAAAAAAACTTTCGCTTTGCGATTCTGGCAATAACTCTGATGGTTGCCAATTTTCTTCAATAGGCTTTAAAAAATCTTTGGTAATTTGTGCTGCGAATGGCTCAATTTCCAGCATTACCTCTTCACGTGATGGTTTTAAATTCATGAGTAAACAATTTTCATTTTGGGTTAAAAAAATTATCTGCATTACACTTTCTATAAAAATGTAATCCGTTTATATTATTAATTTCATCGAATAAATTTATCCTCTCAAAAATAATTTTTCCAACTTCTAAATACCATAACAATTTCCAAACAATAAAGTTTAGCTATTTATTAGCAAAAATGGAAAACTTACAATTTGTAAAAACAGTATTTTCGTTTAGGTTTGAACGATACAAACTCAAACACAAAAAACACTCTCAATTTAATGAGCAGGATTAGATTAAATATTTTCGGATTAAGCTCCGGACAAAGCAACGGATCATATACACTTATTCTTTCGGAAGAAAACGGAAAGCGCAAACTCCCAATCATTATCGGTGGTTTCGAAGCACAGGCAATTGCAATTGAAATTGAAAAGATTGTTCCCTTCCGACCAATGACTCACGAATTATTTATTTCATTTTGCAAAACTTTTAATGTAAACGTAATCGAAATTGAAATTTATAATTTGATAGAATGCGTTTTTCACGCGAAGCTTACTTGTGAAAAAGATGGAGAAACCTATGAAATTGATGCGCGAACATCTGATGCCATTGCTTTAGGAGTAAGATTTAAATGTCCGATTTATACCTTCGAAGATATTATGGAAACAGCTGGTGTAATTTTTAATGATGATATTGAAGAAGAGCTCGAACTGCCAAAACCAAAAGGCGTTGACTATTCGGCTCAAACAATTGATAAATTAAATTCGATGCTGGAAGAAGCCTTAAAAAATGAAGATTATATCAAAGCTGCACTCATTCGCGATGAAATAAAAAATCGCAAAAAATAATTCTAAAAAAAAATGGAAAGATTTAGCGGACTCATTGGAATTGCCCTCATCATTGGGCTTGCATTTTTATTTTCTAACAACCGCAAAGCCATAAACTATCGAACTGTGATAAGCGGATTGGCATTACAATTAGCACTCGCATTATTTATTCTTAAAACCAGTATCGGTCAAAACATATTTTCATTTATAGGAAACGGAATAAAACGCTTATTGGAAATGGCCGACAAAGGTGGTGAATTTGTTTTTGGAGGATTAATAAAACCAGAATTATTGAAACCCATTTTTGGTGACCAGTATAGTTTTTTATTCATGTTTAAAATTATGCCAACCATCATTTTCGTGGCAGTGCTTGTAAACATCGCTTATCATATTGGCATCATGCAAATAATCGTTTCGTTTTTTGCGAGAATCGTTCATGCCTTGATGCGTGTGAGTGGCAGTGAAGCATTATCAAATGTGGCAAGTGCATTTGTTGGTCAGGTGGAAGCGCAAATTATGATCAAGCCATACATTGCAACTATGACCATGAGTGAATTGCTGGCAAGTATGAGCGGAAGTATGGCATGTATTGCCGGTGGTGTAATGGCTGTTTATATTTCGATGGGCGTTCCTGCTCCTTATTTACTTGCAGCAAGTATTATGGCGGCACCTGCTTCGTTGGTCATTGCAAAAATTGTTTGGCCCGAAACTGAAGAATCGGCAACAAAAGGTGCTGTGAAATTAGAAGTAAAAAAAACACATGCAAATTTATTGGATGCTATTTCTCATGGTGCTAGTGATGGATTAAAAGTATCGTTAAATGTGATTGCCATGTTGATTGGGTTTATCGCATTAATTGCATTGATCAATTTGATTCTTGCAAAATTTGGAGTGCTGCTTTCAACTACCGGTTTAAATTTAGAAGGCATTGGAATTGACCTTTCGCACCTGAGTTTAAATACTATTTTCGGATCTGTGTTTTCAATTTTTGCATGGACGATGGGTGTTCCTTCGCAAGATACTTTTACTGTAGGTTCGTTAATGGGAACTAAAATGGTGATCAATGAATTTGTTGCTTATTCAAATCTTTCACCCATGATTGCTCAACATACACTTCAACCAAAATCTATCATGATTGTAAGTTTTGCTTTATGTGGATTTGCAAATTTTAGTTCCATTGCAATTCAAGTTGGAGGCATAGGAGAACTTTCTCCAAGTAGAAGAAGCGACCTTGCAAAACTTGGATTTAAAGCACTTTTCTGTGGAACTCTTGCCTCCTATTTATCGGCAACTGTTGCAGGAATTTTGATGTGAGAATTTAATGAAATGACATCAACAATCATTTAACAATTAGCTTTTACTTTCTACAAATGAATACACTCACCATAAGCTTGTGCGGCCGCTTCCATAATGGCTTCACTCATAGTTGGATGAGGATGAACAGACTTGATAATTTCCATTCCGGTTGTTTCCAATTTACGTGCAACAACAATTTCAGCAATCATTTCAGTTACATTCATTCCTACCATGTGAGCTCCTAAAAACTCGCCATACTTCGCATCAAAAACAACTTTCACAAATCCTTCTTTTGCTCCGGCAGCACTTGCTTTTCCACTTGCACTAAAAGGAAATTTTCCAACCTTCAATTCGTATCCTGCATCTTTTGCAGCCTTCTCAGTCATACCAACAGAAGCAACTTCGGGAGAGGTATAAGTACATCCCGGAATGTTTCCATAGTTTAATGGCTCAGGATGATGACCTGCAATTTTCTCTACACAAATAATTCCTTCGGCACTCGCTACGTGAGCAAGTGCAGGACCTTTTACAATATCACCAATTGCATAAACTCCTTTAATATTTGTTGCATAAAAATCATCTACCAACACTTTTCCTTTATCGGTTTTTACACCTACAAGTTCCAATCCTAAATTTTCTAAATTTGTTTGAATTCCTACTGCCGAAAGCACCACATCACATTCCATATCTTCAACAAGATCTCCTGTTTTAATTTTTACTTTACAGGTATTTCCACTGGTGTCAACTGATTCAACAGAAGCTCCGGTCATCACAGTGATGCCTGATTTTTTAAATGCTTTAGTTATTTCTTTGCTTACATCTGCATCTTCAATCGGTAAAATTGTTGGTAAATATTCAACCAGTGTTACCTTAGTTCCCATCGAATTATAGAAATAAGCAAACTCACTTCCAATAGCACCACTTCCCATCACGATCATCGATTTTGGTTGCTCGGCTAATGTCATCGCTTCACGATATCCGATCACTTTTTTTCCGTCAATTTTTATGTTTGGCAATTCACGACTGCGAGCTCCTGTTGCTAAAATGATATGTTTTGCATCATACATTTTTTGTGCTCCGGCTGCATCTGTTACATCCACTTTATTTGCACCAATTAATTTACCGACACCGGCAATTACATCAATTTTATTTTTCTTCAATAAGAAAGCAATTCCTTTGCTCATATTATCAGCAACGCCTCTGCTTCGTTTTACCACTGCACCAAAATCAGAAGTCGATTCGCCAACATTAATTCCATAATCTTTAGCATGTTTGATATAGTCAAAAACCTGCGCTGATTTTAATAATGCTTTTGTAGGAATACATCCCCAGTTTAAACAAACACCACCCAACTCTGATTTTTCAACAATGGCAGTTTTTAAACCCAACTGACTTGCACGTATTGCGGCAACATATCCACCGGGTCCGCTTCCTATAACTATTAAATCGTAATTCATGTTTTTAAATTTAGAAGGCGCAAAATAAAAGATTAAATTAATATTGTTAGAAATATTAAGTTAGGGATAGAAATTAAACCTTGCAAAAATTTACTCTAATTTTTAAAACGATTCCGATTATCATCAGCAGAAAAATTAGTTGAACAATAAAAAAAACATATTTTCGCACACGAAAAAAATGTTGAAATAACAGGATGAGTTAATTAGTGAATAGCATTTTACAACTCACTCATTCATTAAATAATATTTATGAAAACAGCAGAAATACACACAAATAAAGGCTTGATGAAAGTTGAGTTTTTTGAAAAAGACGCACCTGTCACAGTCGACAATTTTGTAAAACTTGCAAAAAGCGGTTATTACAACGGACTTACTTTTCACCGAGTGATCAATGATTTTGTAATTCAAGGTGGTTGTCCGAACGGAATCGGAAACGGTGGTCCGGGTTACAATATTAAATGCGAATTGGATGGTGAAAACCAATACCACGATCGTGGAGTTTTATCAATGGCACATGCAGGAAGAGATACCGGAGGTTCACAATTTTTTGTTTGCCATAGCCGCACAAACACTGCACACTTAGATCGCAATCATACTTGCTTCGGAAAAGTTGTGGAAGGTTTAGATGTGATTGATCAAATTCGTCAAGGTGATGTGATGGAAAAAATCATCATCAACGAATCAAACTAATATTTTTTAAAGAGTTGAGATAATTTATTTCTTTCTGATTTATTCGGCAGTTTTGTTTACTTCGTAATAAATTAGCTTGAAATAAATTATGCTCACTCGAATCTTCGGAAGCGCTGTTCATGGCGTTAATGCCGTTACCATTACTATTGAAGTAAATGTTTCGGACAAAGGAGTTGGTTACAGCCTCGTGGGATTACCCGATAACGCTGTAAAAGAAGGTCACCAACGAATTGAAACTGCAATAAGAAATATCAATTACAAAATGCCACGTTTGCGAGTGGTTGTAAACATGGCTCCTGCCGATATTCGCAAAGAAGGTTCTTCCTACGATTTGCCAATTGCTCTTGGATATCTTGCCGGATCCGAACAAATAAATGGCGATGAAATTCATGAATATATCATCATGGGTGAACTTGCTTTGGATGGAACATTAAAACCGATAAAAGGTGCGCTGCCGATAGCAATTCAGGCAAGGACTGATGGTTTTAAAGGATTTATTTTACCAAAAGAAAATGCTCGCGAAGCTGCCATCGTAAATAATTTAAAAGTATATGGTGCCGAAAACTTACTGGAAGTAATCAATTTTTTTAATGGTGAAGGAACTCTTGAGCAAGTTGAAATTGACACACGAAAAGAATTTGAAGAAAACTTACATAGCGTTGAAAATGATTTTTCAGATGTACGTGGACAAGAAAACATAAAACGTGCTTTAGAAATTGCAGCTGCCGGTGGACATAATGTAATCTTAATTGGACCACCGGGAGCAGGAAAAACAATGCTTGCAAAACGTTTGCCTTCCATTCTTCCTCCGCTTACATTACATGAAGCTTTAGAAACAACAAAAATTCATTCTGTTTCTGGAAAGCTTTCCAAAAATTCTTCACTTTTATATCAACGTCCGTTTCGCTCACCACATCATACCATTTCTGATATCGCTTTAGTTGGAGGTGGAAATAATCCTCAACCAGGTGAGATTTCTTTAGCACATAATGGGGTGCTATTTTTAGATGAATTGCCTGAGTTTAAAAGAACTGTTTTAGAAGTGATGCGTCAACCTCTTGAAGAAAGAAGAATTACTATTGCTCGTGCAAAATTTTCCATCGAATATCCTTCAAGTTTTATGCTTATTGCGTCAATGAATCCTTGCCCGTGTGGATATTTTAATCACCCCGAAAAAGAATGTGTTTGCCCTCCGGGAATGGTGCAAAAATATTTAAGCAAAGTATCCGGACCATTGCTTGATAGAATAGATATTCATATTGAAGTTACTCCGGTAAATTTTGATCAACTTGCCGATACGCGTAAATCAGAAAGCAGTGAACATATTAGGGAGCGTGTGATGCGTGCACGAGAAATTCAAGAGACACGTTTTACCGAAAATGAAGGAATATATTGCAATGCACAAATGAGTTCAACAACAGTTAGAAAGGTTTGTGAAATATCTACAGCGGGTCAAAATTTATTAAAAACTGCAATGAATAAATTACAACTTTCGGCAAGGGCTTACGACAGAATTTTAAAAGTTGCACGCACCATTGCCGACCTTTCAGCTAGCGAAGAAATAAAAACCGAACACCTTGCCGAGGCAATTCAATATAGAAGTTTAGACAGAGAAAGTTGGGGAGCGAGTTAAAATATAAAAACAGTTTTGATTGAATGTCGACAGATTATAAAATCATCATAATGAAAGTTCTTTCATTGGATCCCAAAAATATGTTGAAAAATTGATTACCTGATCTTCTTTAATAATCATTCCTTCTTTTTCCAATAATTCTTGCATCATGCTTTCGGTAGCAAAATGATGTTTGCCTGTGAGTAATCCATTTCTATTTACCACTCGGTGTGCAGGAACTGATGGAACTTCCCCATGCGCAGCATTCATGGCATAACCTACCAATCGTGAACTACGCGCAGCGCCAAGATATTTTGCAATAGCTCCATAACTTGTTATCCTTCCTTTAGGAATTAGCCTAACAACATCAAAAACATCATCAAAAAATTTGGATTTATTAGCCAATGAATTACGATTTCTGATTTGCGATTTACGATTTTTATTTAAAAGAAATCATAGAATATTTTCAATAAACCTACATGACTCTGTTTTGAAAATCCTATTTTCGCTGAATGGATTTTAAAACAAAAATAAAACTCGGAGGTATTACAAATCTGGCTGATGCACGTTATGCAGCCGCAGCAGGAATAGATTATATCGGTTTTTGTTTCGACACAAATTCTACAAATTATATTGCACCAATTAAAGCTAAAGAAATAATTGATTGGATAAATGGTTGCGAAATTGTTGCTGAATTTGGTGATCAAACCATTGATGAAATAAAAACAATAAGTGAATTATTAAAGGTCGATCTGGTTGAGATAAATAATAAAATCTTACCAACAGATTTAACTTCATTCGACAATCACTTGATCAAAAAAATTAATGTTGATGACTTCGATTTAGAAAGTTTAAAAAATGAAATAGACGCTTATAAAAACAACGTTAAAATGTTTCATTTATACTCATCTGAAAACAAACAAATATTTGAAGCAAACATGATTGACGAACTATGCATTCAAAATAATATCATTTGGGGGTTTACTTTAAATACTGAAAATATTATTTCAACTTTAAACACCTATCATCCTTATGCTATAAACGTATTCGGAGGAACTGAAGAAAAAACAGGATATAAAGATTTTGATGAATTAAATGAGTTGCTGGATTTAATTAGTAATGAAATTTGATCAAACTTTTTTAATCAACTCCATCAATTTATCAATCTCCGATTTTGTATTATAAATATGTGTTGACACACGTAAAGAATTCAAACCGTTTTCGGCAACACTTCTTATCCTTATCTTATTTTCGGAAGCTAAAGTATTAAACTTTGTAAACTCCATTCCTTTAATTCTAAAACCATTTACAGCACATCTTGATTGCTCTTCAGTAGGTGTGATGAGTTCAACTTTATCACCAAATTCCAGCATCTTTTGTTGCGTATATCCACCAAGCATTTTTATCCTGTCGTGAATATTTTGCAACCCGATATTTTCAATAAAATCTATCGCAGCATCAACACCTCTATACAATCCAATATTTTGTGTTCCTCCGTAATACCTGTGAGCACTGCTTGCGTATTCTCCCATTTGCACAGGATTTGTTGCCATGTTCCATTTTGCATTATCACTTCCTCCGCCTACAAAATAAGTTTGTAAGGTATCTTGAAAATCTTTTCTCACATATAAAAATCCGGTTCCTTTTGGACCAAGCATCCACTTATGGCAACAACTTGCATACACATCACAACCAATGTCGTGTAAATTAAGCATGAGCTGACCGGGACCATGCGCACCATCAATAAAAACAAATAATCCTTTTCCTTTTCCAAGAGTGGAAATTTCTTTAGCAGGAAGAACTTGTCCTTGCGTACATGGAATATGAGGCACCGCAATGGCTCGTGTTTTTTTATTGATGAGAGCAGAAATCCTATTTAATGTTTCAGCAGCAGTTGATGCCGGAGTAAAAGTTCGTAATACAATTCCATCTAACTTTTGTCGATTAAGCCAAGGGAAGGCATTTCCTACATGCTCATGGGTAGTGATAATTACTTCGTCACCTTTTTTAAGTGGCAAGCCCCAGCATGCAATATTTATCCCATCAGTTACATTATGAGTGAGTGCAATTTCATCTTCATTAGCACCAACAAATGCACCTATTTTTTTTTGAGTAGCTTCCCATCCACCATAACTTCCTAACTGATCGCAATCCATCATTCCTTTGCGAACGGCTTCAATTACTGGATATGGCGAAGGACCCATTGTTCCATTATTTAAATATGCAACATCTTTAGTAAGCGGAAATTGTTGGCGAACCATGCTCCAAAATTTTTCATCATCGCTTTCTATTTTCATTCCGTTTGAAGAAATTATTTTAGAATTTTCGGCATTCACAAAATCTGTTAATGCAATTCCTGCTAACATAGTTCCAGCAGTTTGTTTGATAAATTTTCGTCTGTCAGTTGCCATAAATCTTAATTTTATTTCAAATATTTCCTGATAAGTTGTTCTGTATTTTTATCACTTGGTCCGGGTGCATTTGTATCGATCACCATTCCATCTTTGCCAATTAAATAATGTCGGGGAATACTTTCAAGATTGTATGTTTTAACAATAGCCGATGTTCTTCCCGGAGAAATTAAATGAGTGCCTGTAATGTTTCTTTCTTTCACCACATTTTTCCATTTTTGTTCGTCATCATCAATTGATACAAAAAGGAAAACAATGTTTTTATCGTTCACAAATTTCTTTTGAAGTTCGATACTGTGGGGCATTTCCATCATACATGGTCCGCACCAAGTTGCCCAAAAATCTAAGTAAATGAGTTTACCTTTAAAATCATTTAACGAAACTTTTTTGCCATTCAAATCACTCAAAGTAAAGTTGGTTGCTTTCGACCCATTGACTAAAAAAGCTATCTCTTTCATTTTATCTTTTAGTGCATTTGCCAATACAACATCTGCCGTTTCTTTGATAAATTCGTCATACATTTTTTGAACATATTTTGCCTGATTATTTTCAAGCGCTTCACTTGTAACAGCAGCCATCAATGCCAGCTGTAATTTTCGTGAGTTGATTTTTTGAATGATGAATTTATATTTCCTATTATAAAGTTCTTCAATGGAAATATTCTCATTTGGCTGAAGCGAAGCAATCACAAAATACGTTAGCGTTGAATTTAAAAACTTGATATAATCGGGATGACGGGAAAGCGTTTCATCATTTAAATTCTGATTTGAAATAAAATCAACAAAAGGTTTTGAATAAGTTGGTGGAGTATTACTTTTATTCATATAATTTTTCATCAACGGAAACGAAACAACTTGATTGGCATTTCGATAATACGTTTCAGTTTTAAAATACAAATAAAATTCTGATGAAGGTTCAAACACTTTTTTTAGTGAGTCGATAATATTCAATTGTGTTCTTGTAAAACTATCGTTGGTAAAAATAAATTCTTCATCGCTCACATCATTAAAACTTCGCTTCACCTTTGAAGATTTATCTTTCATCGCAATCTCTGTAAGATAAAAGAATGCGGTATACATATTTAAATTAGCTTCACCTTTACCTGAAAATTTAACAGATCCATTAAAATTCGATTCATCGATTACCAAATATAAACTATCATCAGGTTGAAGGTAAATAGGTGATGCATGCTGTCCTAATTTCAAATAACCAATAACAGGAAATTCGATATCAACAAAAGCTTTAAAATTACCTTCGGGATCAATCCTGGGATTAAAAACAAATTCCAAACCGCTCGAAGCATCTTTGTAAATAACAATATTCAGCTCCTTACTTTGAGCATTTTTAACTCTTCCACAAATAATTGCATAATTATTAAATGCCTGAAGTGTTTGAATTGAAACAATTAAAAAAAATAAAAAAATAATTTTCCTCATAACCTATCAAAGATGAAAAATTTCAGATAAAAAACCATCTTTATAAAACATAAAAGATAGTTTGTTTGAAAAACTATTTTCGTAAACAGAAAAAGATCATGAAAAAATATAACGTAATAGGTTTGATGAGCGGTACTTCAATGGATGGTGTTGACCTTGCATATTGTGAATTTGAAGAACTAAATAATACCTGGCATTTTAAAATAGTACATGCGGAAACTATTCCTTATCCCGAAGTTTGGATCACCCGATTAACAAAACTTCACGAACAACCTATTTTTCTATATCCAAAAACAGATGCTTTTTACGGAAAATATCTTGGACAATTAGTCAATGATTTTATCAAAAAAAATAACCTCAAAGTTGATCTGATCTCCTCGCACGGGCATACCATTTTTCATCAACCGGAGAACGGTTTTACTGCCCAAATTGGTGATGGTGCATCCATTCATGCTGAAACAAACTTGCCTGTAGTATGTGACTTCAGGACTGTTGATGTAGCTCTTGGAGGACAAGGAGCTCCGTTGGTTCCTATTGGCGATAGAGATTTATTTTCGGAATACGATGCTTGTTTAAATTTAGGAGGATTTGCAAATATCAGTTTCACAAAAAACAAAACTTTAAAAGCATTTGATATTTGTGCTTGCAATATTATTTTAAATCAGGTTGCCAAATCGATGAATGTAGATTTTGATGATGAAGGAAAAATTGCTCGAAGCGGAAAAATAAATAAAGATTTATTAATTGAATTAAACGAGATAGATTTTTACAAAAAACAGGGTGCGAAATCACTTGGCAGGGAATGGGTAGATGAATTTATTTGGCCGCTTATAAAAAAATATCAAACAATAATTTCTGAAGATCTGATGGCAACTTTTACTGAACATATCGCAATTCAAATTACAGAATCAATCAGTAACGAAAATGCCAAAATGATTTTGGTAACAGGAGGAGGAACTTTTAATTCTTTTCTGATTGAACTCATTAAAAAGAAGG
The DNA here is from genome assembly GCA_903898215.1 of uncultured Bacteroidota bacterium. Taxonomy (GTDB): domain Bacteria; phylum Bacteroidota; class Bacteroidia; order UKL13-3; family UKL13-3; genus CAIUEQ01. The sequence goes on from CAIUEQ010000148.1 coordinate 18,290, forward strand.
TTTCTTTAAGAAAACAATCACTTGTTGATGGAACTAATATTTCACAATTTATTATCCCCGAAAAAACTATAATCAACTATAAGGAAGCTTTAGTTTTTTCCTACCTCGGTCTACTTTATTTCAAAAGAAGAAATAACGTGACAAGCTGCGTTACCGGTTCCAAAAGAGATCATATAGGGGGCGCTTTATACGGTCCTAACGGTTGTTAGCTGCTCGAATACCTATTTTAACCTTTAATGGAAAAATA
>CAIUEQ010000149.1 GCA_903898215.1 uncultured Bacteroidota bacterium
CATTGAACGAATTCCATCAGTAAAAGGCACTCCGATATTTTCAATTTGATTACCATTCTTTTCGTACATTTCTTTTACGATTGGTAATGCATCATGAGAAATCAACGAACTTTTTTGTGTGTAATGATGAATCAATTCTTCAAACAATTTATCGGAAACATCATCAGCTTTTCCATTGAAAAAACTATTCTCATCAATGGTAGTTTCGTATGCAAGAATTCTCAGAACTTCAAATTTAAATTCAGCATAATTCTTTTGTTCCTGATAATTCTCAACTAGCTCCTGGCAAACATCTGCCAGCATATTATTAATATCGAGTTCAAGCCTGTCACCATATAATGCATTTCTACGTTTGGTGTAAATCACCTCACGTTGAGAGTTCATCACATCATCATATTCAAGCAAACGTTTACGTATTCCAAAATTATTTTGCTCAACCTTACGTTGGGCACGTTCAATATTTTTTGTGATCATCGAATGCTGAATGTCTTCCCCTTCTTTCATCCCCAAACGATCCATGATAGATGCGATACGTTCGCTACCAAATAATCGCATCAATTCATCTTCAAGCGATACATAAAACTTAGATGACCCGGGATCTCCCTGACGACCTGCACGTCCACGCAACTGTCTGTCTACACGTCTCGACTCATGTCTTTCAGTTCCAATAATTGCCAAACCACCTGCTTCTTTCACACCTTCACCAAGCTTGATATCCGTACCACGACCTGCCATGTTTGTAGCAATTGTAACGGTACCTTTTTGTCCTGCTTCAGCAACTATATCTGCTTCACGCTGATGTTGTTTTGCGTTGAGTACATTGTGTTTAATTTTTCGAAGCGTTAACATTCTGCTCAGTAATTCAGAAACTTCAACTGAAGTAGTACCCACTAAAGTTGGTCTTCCTGCTTCAACCATTTTTATTATCTCATCAATAACTGCATTGTATTTTTCGCGTTTCGTTTTATAAATGATATCATTATCATCTTTACGAATCATATCGCGATTGGTAGGAATTACCACTACATCCAATTTGTAAATTTGCCAAAACTCACCTGCTTCAGTTTCTGCAGTTCCGGTCATACCGGCAAGTTTGTGGTACATACGGAAAAAGTTTTGTAAGGTAATTGTAGCATATGTTTGTGTTGCTGCTTCAACTTTTACATTTTCTTTTGCCTCCAAAGCTTGATGTAATCCATCTGAATATCTTCGTCCGTCTAGCACACGACCGGTTTGCTCATCAACAATTTTTATTTTTCCATCTTGAATAATGTATTCCACATCACGATCAAACATGCAATATGCTTTGAGCAATTGATTGATTGAATGAATACGTTCTGACTTAATAGAAAACTCCAACATCAACTGATCTTTTTTCCTTAAACGATCTTCATCGCTCATTTCAACTTTTTCTATTTCAGCAATTTCACTTCCAACATCCGGAATAATAAAAAAGTGTGGATCTTCGCCTGATGCAGTAATAAGCTCAATACCTTTTTCAGTAAGATCTACAGAGTTTTGTTTTTCTTCAATTACAAAATAAAGGTCGGCATCAACCTTATGCATTTCCTTTTGTTGATCTTGTAAATAATAGTTTTCAGTTTTTTGTAATATTTGTCTCACGCCTTGTTCACCAAGGAATTTGATGACTGCACTATTTTTTGGCAATCCTCTGTAAGCTTGCAATAATTTAAATCCACCATCTTTTTCATTGCCGGCAGCAATTAATTTTTTGGCATCAGAGAGAGCAGTATTTACATATATTTTTTGTGTGTTTACTAATCTTTCAATCCGTGGTTTCAATATATGAAACTGTTGATCTTCACCTTTAGGAATTGGTCCTGAAATAATTAATGGAGTTCTTGCATCATCAATTAAAACAGAATCCACTTCATCCACCATTGCAAAATGATGTTTGCGTTGCACAAGTTCATTTACCTCACGCGACATGTTATCACGCAAGTAATCAAAACCAAATTCATTATTTGTTCCGTAAGTGATATCAGCTAAATATGCTTTTCTTCTTTCGGCTGAATTAGGCTCATGATAATCGATACAATCAACACGCAATCCATGAAATTCAAACAATGGTGCATTCCACTCACAATCTCGTTTTGCCAAATAATCATTTACTGTAACGATATGAACTCCGTTTCCTGCAAGCGCATTTAAATAGGAAGGTAAAGTTGACACTAAAGTTTTTCCTTCACCCGTTGCCATTTCCGAAATTTTACCGCTATGCAATACAACACCACCAATCAATTGCACATCATAATGAATCATATTCCAGGTAACAGTACTTCCTGCAGCTTCCCAACTATTACTCCAAATGGCTTTATCACCATTTATCTTCACAGGTTTTACAGGGCGAGTTTCAGTTGATAACTGTTTATCAAAATCAGTAGCTGTAACTTCAATATTTTTTATTTCGGTGAATCTGCGAGCTGTTTCTTTTACAACAGCAAATGCCTCAGGAAGAATATCATTGAGCACTTTTTCTAATTCCTCATCACGTTTTTTTACAAGCTTATCAATTGCTTTAAAAATTTCATCTTTCTCATGAATATCAACATCCGAAATTTCAGTTTTTGATTTCAGATCGTCTAATTCTAAATCAATGTCAGCTAAATATTCCGAAATACGCTTTTTAAATTCGTTCGTTTTGTCTCGCAATTCATCGTTGCTGATAGTTGCAAGTTTGGCATATTCAGCATTGATCTGAGTAACCAAAGGGTAAATAGGCTTAAGGTCGCGGTCGGCTTTGCTTCCAAAAACTTTTGTAACTGTTTTAAAAATTGAACTTAACATTATAAATTATTTGTATTTTAAGGGCGGTAAAAATAATATAAATTTCCTTATGGTTTTGAGGTTTTCCGTTTGTCACAAATAAAGCCAAAAAATAATTAAGACTGTTTGGCATGGTTTTTAAAAAGAAAGCGCATATTTGAATCGCTTAATTATGAGAAAACAAATCTACTCGTTTACATTAATTTGTACCTTATCAGCATTTGCAAATTTTGCCTATGCTCAAAATCCAAAAACTAATGCCGGCAAGCTAAACAACAAGGCTCCGCAAGGTTATCAAGCACCTACAATTCCAACTCCTCCAACCCAAAGTCCTGTTCAAAACGACTCATTAAAAATTACTAATAATGCTCCATTAAATCAGGAAAAAGACACATCCCATCCTTCATCAACTCCAATAAAAAACAATACCGATGGAAATCATATTTTATTTAATTTGGGTCTGATAATGGGAATTCCTCAAAATCAATTTCGAGAAGTCAGCAATAATGATTTAAGTATTGGGGTAGGATTATCGGTGATGTATAATTTTATGGGAACAGATCAAAAAGTAAAAAGTCCTGTAAATATTTATCTCGGTGGCACTTTCGAATATTTATATTTTGGTGGTGAAAGCAATACAGGTTCTTATGACTATACTGACTATTATTATCCGGCATATAACTTTAATAATTCAGTGACAACAAATGTAAATGTCAACGTTTATTCGTTATTTTTAGTTTCCAGAATTGCCTTTTTAAATGGACCTGTAATTCCTTTCATTGAAGCAGCAATTGGTGGCAGGTCGTTTGATGGAAATGAAAAAATTACTGCTATTCAAACTCAAACACTAAAGCCGGGTTGGTCGGGTCAAACTTATGCTCCTAAACAACAGGATTTTAACAAGAATCTTGAGAGCGATATAACGGGTAGTTATGGGTATGGTGGTGGTTTTCTATTTGGAAATTCCACTATACATTTAGAGATAAAAGTGATGTATTATAAAGGCACAACTGCAACATATATTGATAATGAATCTATTAAAATTGATCCGATTACAAGCAAAGTAACATACAGCACCAAAACTTCAACAACCGATATGTTAATTCCTCAAATAGGAATTTCAGCAACCTTTTAACAAAAGTTGGGTTGCTTTTAAAACCAACTTTTGTTTTTTATGTTTTTTCAAACAATCTTATAGCTTTGCAACATCTACCTAAAAAATAAGAATGAAAATTATTGATCATATTAAAAACGCAAAACAAACACTTTTCTCTATAGAAATCTTACCACCATTAAAAGGAAAAGGTATACAAAAATTGTATGAAGGAATTGATCCTTTGATGGAATTTAAGCCTGCGTTTATTGATGTTACTTATCACCGTGAAGAAGCTATTTTACGTAAACGTAAAGATGGTGGATTTGATAAAGTAACCACCCGTAAACGACCAGGAACTGTTGCTATTTGCGCAGCATTAATGAACAGGTATAAAGTGGATGCTGTGCCACATTTAATTTGTGGGGGATTTTCGAAAGAAGAAACAGAAAATGCATTAATAGATTTAAATTTTTTAGGAATAGATAATGTGCTTGCGTTGCGAGGTGATCCGATGAAAAACGAAACAACTTTTTTTCCTGAACCTGATGGAAATAAAAATTCGATTGAATTATTGCAACAGTTAAGCAACATGAATAAGGGAAAATATATCGATGATGATTTAGAAAATGCTTTCCCCACAAATTTTTGTGTTGGCGTTTCAGGTTATCCCGAAAAACATTTTGAAGCTCCAAATTCGATGAGCGACTTAAAATGGCTGAAAGCGAAAGTTGATGCCGGTGCCGATTATATTGTTACACAATTATTTTTCGACAATAAAAAATATTTTGAATTTGTAGAAAATTGCAAACAAATGGGAATTAATATTCCAATTATTCCGGGATTAAAACCATTGGCAAATTTGAAACAAATGACCGCATTGCCAAAAATTTTTCATATTGATTTACCAAATGATCTTGTTGATGCTGTTGAAAAATGCAAAGATGATATAGCTGTTAAACAAGTTGGAATTGAATGGGCCATTCAGCAATCAAAGGAATTGAAAGCTGCCGGAGTTCCTGTATTACATTACTATACGATGGGAATGAGTGAGGCTACTAAAAAAATTGCGACTGCTGTTTTTTAATTCTTTATTTCTTTCTTAGATAAATCGTCCATCTATCAAACCGTGGTTGTATGGTTAAAATAAATTTATCATTTTCATAAATAGCTGAAGGTTCTATTTCCTCAGGATTTTTAAAATTTTGAGAAAACTTAAATCCTGATTTTTTTAGCCCCTGTTTAAAAGTCAAATAATTAGCTTTACTTTTTGTTTCATACATGATCCTTGATTTCTTTTCATCATAAACAGAAACCGTGAACCATTCAAAAGCATCTTCGGTTTTAGTGTCGAAATTTACTGCCCAGAAATAAGTGTAACTATTTTTATCGTCAAGGTTATCGCTTGATTTTTTTATTAACTTAAAATTCTTTTTGGAGATGCTGGGGCTAATTGCAGAAATTTCTGTTTTAAAATAATTGATAAGTTCATTTGCCGTCAATTCCTGCGCAAATAAACTAAATACACCTATCGAACAGATTAGAGTAAAAAGAGTTTTTTTCATAATAGCTAGTTTCAAATAATGCTAAAGTGATAAATTATTGTGGAGCTGCAGGGAGTCGAACCCTGGTCCGGAGATGGAACCAACACGCTTTCTTCATGCTTAGTAGTGCATTAATTTTCGAGGCAAAGCAGGCTGCACATCTTGCCAACTAAACCCTTAGGTCTCTTATTTTGTAAAGTTTAGAAACCAATCAACCTTACAGTCTTGTGCGTTGACGCCTCTATTGTTGAACAGCACAAGCCAAGCCCAACGAGACGAAGGCATTACGTAATCAATCCTGATTAGGCAGCCATTGCGAAAGATTCGCCTGATAAAGTTTTGAGCATTGATATTAAAGAGCCAATATCCCAAAGCTCTGCATGCTTACGCGCAAATTACACATCCCGTCAATTCCGGTCAGCCCCAAAGAACATTTACAATTCATAAATAAAATTGATATTTAAAAATTGAAACGCAAATATAAAGTTGTTGGGAGACATATTTCCAATCAAAAAAATAAACAATATGCATCAATGCTTAAATTTCATATTTTTGAAATCTGATATGGTCTTAACAAAAAAGCAATTATTTGAACAATTGATGCAGCAAGAAAGTTACCTTCATTTATTTGGCGTAACTAAACTTGGTGTGTTCGGTTCGTTTGTTACAAATAAAATAAACAATGAAAGTGACATTGATTTTTTAGTTGAATTCGACCCTTCAAAAAAAACATACAAAAATTTTCTGGCAGTTTCTGATTTCTTAGAAAAGAAAACAGGAAGAAAAGTTGAAATCGTTACACAAAAATCATTAAACAAATATTTAGCTCCAACTATTTTAGCTCAAACAGAATATGTTTTCTAATATTGATTTGATTAAACATATTTTGGACGAAATTGAATTTGTATTATTTAATACAAAAGATAAAAGTTACGATCAGGTTTTTGAGGATAATATATTGAATCGTGCAATTATCAGAAGTCTTGAAATAATTGGGGAGGCAAGTAAAAAAATAAATCCTGATTTTAAATCTCAATATGTGCAAGTAGATTGGAAAGCTATGGCAGGAACAAGAGATAAATTAATTCACGATTATTTTGGTGTTGATTACGATATTGTTTGGGACATCATTAAGAATGAATTGCCAGATTTATTTAGTGAATTAAAAAGAATAATAGAATTAAACAGTTAAATATTCATGAAAGTTCTAATAACAGGAAGCAATGGTTTACTCGGTCAAAAACTTGTTGATGCATATAGAAAAATTGAAGGTTCGCAATTAATAGCAACAGCTAAAGGCATTGATCGTTATCCGGATAAAACAGGATATATTTTTGAATCGCTCGATATCACTAACCAAACAGAAGTTAATGCTATCATTGAAAAACATAAACCTACTGTTGTGATCAATACTGCTGCAATGACAAATGTTGATGCCTGCGAAACAGACCACTCAGGATGTGATGCATTAAATATTGATGCAGTAAAATATTTAGCTTTGGCTTGTAATGCTATTGGCGCACATTTTATTCATATATCTACAGATTTTATTTTTGATGGCACTCATGGACCTCTTGATGAAAATGAAAAAGCAAATCCGCTAAGTTATTATGGTAACTCAAAATTAATTGGCGAAAAAACTGTAATAGAAAATGCTAATAGCTGGGCGATTTTGAGAACAGTTTTAGTATATGGTGTTGTTAGTGATATGAGCCGAAGCAATATTGTACTTTGGGCAAAAAATAATTTAGAGCAAAATAAAAATATCAATGTGGTGGATGATCAATTCAGAACACCAACACTTGCCGAAGACCTTGCTCAAGGTTGCATGCTGGCCGCAGATAAAAAAGCTACCGGTATTTACCATATTTCAGGGAAAAACTTTTTAAGCGTTTTTGATCTAGTATATCGTGTTGCCGATTTCTGGAAACTGGATAAATCTCTCATTCATATTGCCAGCAGTGAAGGAATAAAACAACCCGCAAAACGACCGCCAATTACTGGTTTCAGAATTGATAAAGCAGTAAAAGAATTAGGATATAAACCTCATAGTTTTGAAGAAGGTTTAGCAATCGTAAATCAACAACTTAATAACTCATTAACCAATAACTCAATAACTCAATAATGGATGCAAGCAATTTTTGGACATGGTTTATAGTAGAGGCTTTTGGAGCTGCTTATGTTGTTGGAGTTTTATATTATTTTTTTATTAGAAAATTTAAAAAAGAACAAAAGGAACTAAAAGAAAATGCCGAACGAAACAAAAAAACTCAAAAAACTCCTTAAAGAATATTTCGTTTTTTCAACAGGCGAAAGAAAAGGAATCATATGGTTACTCAC
>CAIUEQ010000150.1 GCA_903898215.1 uncultured Bacteroidota bacterium
AGAAATTTCGCGTGCTGCTATAATTACTTTTGGTAAACCTAAATTTTGCACGCCTGTTCTGATCCTATTCAAATTACTAAGTTCAAGAATATCAAAATCAGCCAAACGTATTTCACTGCATATGCGCTCGGTGGCAATTGTTAGTGCAATAGAATGACCTACTGATAATCCTATTATTCCAACTTTTTTATCTGATAAAATTTTTATCTCATCTGGCGTTATTTTATGTTTATTTCTATTTGTTCTTAACTCAACAAATTCATCTTTATCAAGAATATGTATTAGATTTTTATTCCAAGGATAATACACCCAAACACCATAATTGTCAGCTGAAGTATGATTAATATGATCTGCTATCAGTTTAGTATAATCTTGTTCTAATAATATTTTTTCAGGATTTCGAGATTTTATTAATTCTCTAAGTTGAGAATTGATCGTATCAATAACATTTATAGAACCATCATTTTTAAGCTCCCCTAATGATTTAGCATTTTCAGGAAAAATAAATATTGGTTTGTATTGATAAGATTTTTTTTCCATTTTAGCTAAGTTTTTCACTTAAAACGAATGTGTGGTATTTGACTATTTATTTGCGAAAAATAACTATTTGTTCTAAATTTCCGCTTTTTATTTATTAAATATGGCTGATAAAATGATTAGTATACTATACATTGACGATGAATTGAACAATCTTCAATCATTTATGGCAAACTTCAGACTTAGGTACAATATTCATATTGCTATCAGTGGAGAAGAGGCCAAAAACATTTTAAAGAATAATCCAGAAATCGAAATCATCATTACGGATCAACGAATGCCGAATATGACCGGTGTTGAATTTTTAGAATCCATAATAGATGAATTTCCAAACCCAATAAGAATGCTGTTGACTGGTTATGCTGATATGAGTGCTGTAGTTGATGCCGTTAACAAAGGAAAAATATTTCATTATATGAGCAAGCCATGGAATGAAGAGGAAATCATAAAAGTGGTTGAAGTTGCTCACGAACTCTATTCTAAAAAAATCCAAGAAAAGCAGTTCACAGAAAATGTTGTAACAGTTAACAGTCAATTGGAATTTTTACTAAGGCAGAAATTACTTTCGTAATACTCTATTTCAAGTCCTTATTATTTTGCATTTCAAACCTCTTTTTATCCTGATCCAATTTATCCTGTTTTTCTTTTAATTCCTGTTTTTTTCGTGACATCTCAGAAGCATTTTTTGAACTTCCACATGATGCGATTACTCCCAAAATTGTAATAAATAGAAGTGATTTAAAAAGAAGTGATTTCATAATAGAGTTTTAAAATGTAAATGTACTAAAGCATTATTTAAAAATCAATTCAAAAAAACTTCGGTTGCTCCTCCTCCATATTTAAACATATCAGCATCTTGAAAAGAAACTACAATTTGCTTTTGTAATGTTAGAAAATTTCTGATTTTATTTTTCAGGAAATGATTACCAATACCATGAATAAATACGATCGATTTCATTTTATGAACATGAGCCATATCCAAACTTTTTGTAAAAGCTTCCATTTGGGCAGCAATCATTTCAGTAGGAGTTAATGTTGAAATATTGTCAACTAAATTCTCAATATGTAAATCAACAATTGATTTCGGTTCTTTATCTAATGAAATTTTCTCAACTGCTTTTTCCGAAAAATCCTTTTCTTGAAGTTTCTTCAGATCGATAGGTTTTAAGTTTACCGTTTCAAGTTTAAAAAAATAGGCTTGCCTGTTTAAGAAAAAAACATATTTATAAGAACCATGAAATTCTTTAGCATTAAAAGTTAATACCTGATGTATCGGTTGTGAAAGTTTTTCAGGCTTTTGATTTATTCTAATGATTTGGAAATTAAATTTTGGCCAAGTGCTAAAATTTTCAAGATCATAAGTTCCTAATTCGATAGTTTCATTTAATAATAATCTACCTGATTTTTTTAAAGAAACACCTTGTTTATTTTCTTCAAAAAAAGCAAATAATATTTCTTCAGAATCGTTATTGAATAGTTTTAAATCAAGTAACACATCATTTAGTCTATCGAATGCCACAAATACTCCTTGATTAGTTGAAGTTTCTTTACTTACGGCCTTTTCAACAATAATGGAGGTTTCATTTTTCTGTATTCCTGAAACTTTTACTAATTGAGAAAGAGGCACAGGAATTTCAAAATCATCTTCAATAGTTACACCAGCAATATTGCCATTTATGGCTGTTACAATACCTGCTAAGTTTTCATTTAAAAACCGAACATCATCTCCCAATTTTATTTTACTCATCTATCAGTTAGTGTTATTATTTCTTTTAATTTATTTGCTAAAACAATAATATATTTATCATTAATCTCTTTTACTGAGTTTTCATTTTCTCCTTTAATCGTAAGCGTTTCTGCACGCAATAGATTTCCACTTTTATCAAACAAATTATAATGTATCGTAAACTCACGGGTATATTTTTGCTTCATCCATTCGAGGGTATTTTTATTGCTTGTATTTATTTCAAATTGGGTGATAAATAAAATATACTTCTCATTGTATTTACTGAACAGGTTTTTAAAAACATCTGGATCACCTATCATTCCAAGCATAACTGCTGAATCACTTACCCAAAAAGTTTGCTTTTTTGTTTTGTGAGAAAATTGATCCATAAATTTTTTCACCGATGATTTTTCATCTACGCCTTTTTCTTTAGCAAACTCCTGTTTCATTTCTTTTGAATAAACAGTGTAGCGGGTTGCTCCGTATATTCTTGCCAAATCTTCTTCACCATTTAAACTTGTTGCCCTCATCAAACTTATTGCATCAAACTGAGCAAGTAATTGATGGTAAACATTTGCCTCAACATTATTCCTCATTTCATTTCTAATTTTCCTTTCGTTATTATTAGAAAAGTGAGCGATGTCCTGATCTGCATCTGAAAAATACATCATGCTTTGGTAAGGAATAATTACAATTCTGGATGAATTGAAAGAAGAATCTTTTTGTGCAAAAACAGAGGAGTAAATAAATAGCAAACAAAAATACAGGAGTTGTTTTTTCATAATAGATTGAATGAGAATTCGAAAATAAACAATTCAATTCATCATGAAATGAACATACAAACAAGTAGTGTTTATTTAAATATCAATTGAAAAATATCGTTACCAAAAATCAGCACCATAAGTGATAGAAGTATCACCATTCCAACAGTTTGAATACGTTCCATCCATTTGTCGCTTAAAGGTCGGCCAATAATCATTTCAATCAAAAGTAAAACAACATGTCCACCATCAAGTGCAGGAATTGGTAAAATATTCATAAATGCTAAGCCTAAAGAAATTAAAGCTGTAAATAACCAAAACCTACTCCAAATCCATTCGCCACCATAAAATTTTGCAATACCTATAGGACCTTGAACAGCTTTGTTTGCAGGAATATCTCCATTAAAAATTTTACCCCAACCTTTAATTTGAAGTGAAATAGTTGCGGCAGCTTTCTTTGCCCCCATGGGAATTGATTGAAAGAAACCGTATTGAATCGAATCAAAAGCTAAATCATTTGAACCAATTCCTATTCCAATTTTACCATCCTTGTCAACAGCTACATCTACTTTTACTGTATCCGTACCACGTAATAAAGTGAAAGTTGTTTTTGAATCAGCATGTTGCTTTAACAATTTTTGAAACTCATCAAAAAACTGAAATGAATTTGTATCAACTGCTATAATTCTATCGTCAGTTTTTATACCGGCTTTTTCGGCACCATTATTTGGAACAACCTGTCCAACAAAAAAAGCTTGTCGAGGTGATAAGAAATTATCTTTTTCTTCCTCCGAAAATCTTTTGATAAAATTTTGAGGTAATTTAATCTCAACTTTCTCTCCGTTTCTATCAATTTGATAAACCGTTTTCTCCCCAAGAATTGCGTCAATATCTAGAGCATCATTGAAATATTTTATTTCTTTTCCATTTACAGAAACAATTTTATCACCAAGTTTAAAACCTATCTCTTCAGCATATTTTGAAGGAACGATGCCATGTTGAACGGAAGAGTTTAATAAAGATTTTTCACCATAATGATAGGTAATCATTGCAAAAATAAAAATCCCTGTAAGTATATTCATTACAACTCCACCAATCATCACAATTAATCTTTGCCAAGCTGGCTTGCTTCTAAATTCCCATGATTCGGCAGGCAACTTCATTGCCTCTTTATCCATACTTTCGTCAATCATTCCGGCAATTTTTACATAACCACCTAAAGGTAACCAACCGATTCCCCATTCGGTATCGCCAATTTTTTTGCTGTATATTTTCTTGCCCCAGGCATCAAAAAAAAGATAGAATTTTTCGACTTTTATTCCAAAAGCCCTGGCTGCTAAATAATGACCTAATTCGTGAAGTATTACTAAAATTGATATGCCCGCAATTAGTTGGGCCGCCATGATTAATCCTTGCATTGTATTTATTAGCGTTAATTATTTGTTATTAGTTCAAGCAAAATGAAGAACTATTATAAAATTTAAGGTTGCGAAAATAGTTTATTAAAATGAATAAAATTTAATGGATAAAAGTTGCTGCAATTTTCCGTGTCTCGATATCAGTATTAACGTAATCTTCGAGAGTTGGTTTTTGAATAAATGAAACAGCGTTCATACATTTTTCATTCAATTCGGCAATTTGAAGAAATTTTATTTTATCTGACAAAAATGCTTCTACCATTATTTCGTTAGCAGCATTTAAGATACACGCCATATTACCTCCATTATTCATGGCTTCGTAAGCCAAAGATAAATTCCTAAAAGTATCCTTATCAGGCTGTTCAAATGTGAGTGAATTAATTTCAGAAAACGACATTCGTTTGAAATCCGATTTCATCCTTTCTGGAAAAAAGAACGCATAATGTATGGGCAAATTCATATCAGGTAAACCCATTTGAGCTTTGATGCACCCATCGTTAAATTCAACCATGCTATGAATAATGCTTTGAGGATGAACTACCACATCAATCTGATCAGGATTTAAACCAAATAACCACTTGGCTTCAATTACTTCAAAACCCTTATTCATCAATGTTGCAGAGTCGATGGTAATCTTAGCACCCATATTCCAATTCGGATGTTTGAGAGCTTGCAGTTTGGTAATTTCTAATAATTGATCACTTTTTTTTCCTCTAAATGGACCACCCGAAGCAGTTAAAATAACTTTTTCAATGGCATTTAAATTTTCGCCTACCAAACATTGAAAAATTGCTGAATGTTCAGAATCTACAGGAATAATTTCAACATTATTTTCAGCGCAAAGTTGTGTAATCAATTCACCTGCAACAACCAACGTTTCTTTGTTGGCAAGAGCAATTCGTTTTTTATTTTTAATGGCTTTGATTGTTGGCTGCAAACCACTGTAACCAACCATTGCCGTAAGTACCGTATCAGCTGAAGTAATATCCATCACATCAGCAATTGACTGAGCTCCTGCAAAAACTTTGATATCAAAATCGGCTAAAGCATCTTTTACAATCTGGTATTTTTTTTCATCAGCAATTACAACATGGCTAGGATTAAATTCTTTAGCCTGAGCAATTAACAAATCAGCATTATTGTTAGCAGTTAATACTTCAATTTCAATCTTATCCGGATTTGCTCTAGCAATATCCAACGCTTGTGTACCAATGCTTCCGGTGCTTCCGAGAATTGCTATTTTTTTCTTTTGTGTCATTTATTTTAAATGCTGAGGTGCAAAGTACGCAGAGTTTTTTATTTACGAAAACCAATCACTTTTCTTGGTTTGTTTTCTTCAACAATTAATTGCTTGATGGCTTCAAATATAACATGAAATTGTTCGTCATATTTATTCTCCATGTCGTTGATCTTTTTTGCCAATTCTTTATTTGATGTCATTAATTTCCTCAATTGAACAAATGTTCGCATGATGGCAATGTTCACTTCAATTGCTCTTTCAGATTTTAAAATCCCCGAAAGCATTGCCACACCTTGTTCGGTAAATGCATATGGTTGATAACGAATACCTCCCCAACTTGAGGTCACAAATTGTGACCTCAAGTTGTTCCATTCTATAGTAGAAAGTTCAAACATAAAATCGTCAGGAAAACGAATAATGTTCCTTTTAACTGTTTGCTTCAAGACTTTTGTTTCCACTCCATAAAGTGTTGCCAAATCAAAATCGAGCATTACCTGTTCGCCTCTAATAAAATGAATTTGAGTTGCAATTGTTGTTTCTTTTAAGATGAGTTTGTTCATAGGTTTTAAGTTTGTTTTTACAAAATATACTCTTTTAATTTATAGGCAATCTTTCTGTCATTGCTCAATCTAGGCACTTTATTTTGACCTCCAAGTTTCCCTTCTGATTTCATATAATCAATAAACGAATTCTTTTTCATCACCCTTATAACAAGAGTTTGAAGAATATTTCCATCAATCAAATCTTTGTAATAAATATTTTTTTGTTGAAGTATTTCATCAACTTGAAGTGCAAATTTTTCAATATCATTTGGCATCTTTCCAAACTCCACAAACCATTCGTGATAAGGTAAACCGTCATTGGGTGAAACTTGTGGAGCAACTGTAAATTCAATCACCTCAACATTTTCTTCATTTGAAACTTTCATCAATGCTTGTTCAACTTCTTCGCCAATAACATGTTCGCCAAAAGCAGAAATAAAATGTTTAATTCTTCCTGTTACCAATATTTTAAATGGATTAAGAGAAATGAACTTTATCGTATCGCCAATATTGTATCCAAACAATCCAGCATTGGTATTTAAAATTAGCGCATAGTTTATATTAAGTTCTACATCCTTTAATGAAATCCTTGTTGGCTTTTCATCAAAAAATTCTTCAGCCGGAATGAACTCATAAAACATTCCATTATTTGTTAAAAGCAATAAGCCTTTTTCTTTTTGCGAATTTTGAAAAGCAATAAAACCTTCACTTGCAGGATATGTTTCGATAGTGTCAACTTTTTTCCCGATGCTCTGTTCTAGCTTTGTTCTATAGGGCTCGAAGTTAACTCCACCATAAGCAAACAAATTAAAATTCGGGAAAATATCTTTTATTTTTTTACCTGTTTGCGCAGTCAATTTATCAAAATACATTTGCACCCAAGGTGGAATTCCACTTATCAAAGTCATATTTTGATCAGCTGTTTCTTCAACTATTTTGTCAACTTTCTCTTCCCAATCATCAATACAATTTGTTTGAAATGAGGGCATCTGATTTTTTCGCAGATATTGTGGAATATGATGATTCACAATTCCACTTAAACGCCCAACAGGAATTCCATTTTTGTTTTCCAATGCCGGGCTTCCTGAAAGAAAAATTAATTTTCCATCTACAAAATCAGCATTGCCAGTTTCAGCAATATAACACAGCAAAGAATTTCGAGCCGAGTTGATATGATAGGGAATGGAATCTTTTGTTATTGGAATATATTTTACCCCGGAAGTAGTGCCCGAAGTTTTACTCCAGTACAAAGGTTTTCCGGGCCATAAAACATTTTCTTTTCCTTCTAGAGCTATGTCGATATAATTTTTTAAACCCTCGTAATCCCTAACAGGAACAAGCTTTTTAAAATCTTCGTATGAATTTATATTTTCGAAATGATGTTCTTTACCAAAAATAGTTTGTTTGGCTTTTGCTATCAATTCATGAAATATTTTCTCTTGAAAATTTATCGCATCAAGACTTTCCTTATTTACTTTTCGTGATATGAATGCAGCGAATGGTTTGGCAAGAAACGATTTTAAGCCCATCAATATTTCGGATTAATATTCGCTAATGATTTTCTCTTTTGGATATTTTACTTCAAACGAAAACTTAACACTTTGCGATTGCTCTGCATCGAGAATAATTGTCCAAGTAAGTTTTCCTGTTGTTTCATCATATCTGGCATTTTCAGCATTCAATAATTTAACTTCAATTTCTTTATCTGATGAAACAGGAATTTGGTCTTCAACAATAATCAGAATAGGTTCTTTTCTTGTGTTTCGTAATTTTATTTCCCAGGTGTTTAATTCTTTTCTATTTGAACCAGAAAAAGTTTTGCTGCTAAAATCTTTCAATTTCAAACGTTGAATTTGAACACGTTTGTCTCTGCCTAATGAAAGTGTCAATGAATCGTTTGTAGTACCGTTGATAAAAGTTTTTCCAACAAATGTTCCGTCAAAATAAACATTGGCTTCTCCACTAATTTGATTCACCAAATCATTGCCGGATACTTTGGCTGTGATAAATGCATCTTTATCCAATTTTGGAACTGCGCTATAAGAATATACCGCATCAAGATTTGAAGCTGTTAAATCTACTTGATGAGGTGTATTATCTGATGGAATATTATATGCTGAAGTAACATTGAACTCAATACTTACAGCAGTTTGTTGAACTGATGCGATACCACTTGAATATTGCAATTCTTCATTTTTATTTACTCCACCTGCTGCTTGAGAAGGTTTGGTTCCTAAAGATTCGCTATCAAAATACCTTGATGTGAGTCTTTGAACAGGATTATTAAACTTCAAATAGTTTGTTTGCAAATCAGGTTTTAAACCTCCCTCATTAGGATTTGAAGTTGATAATTTAATGATGATATTTTTCCAATCTTCAGAAGTGTTTTGTGTGATATAGGCTTTACTTACTAACTGCAAAGGTGATTTAATATCTTTCACTCTGATATCGTAAAATGGTTTCCAGCTCGCACCTTTAACAATATAATCAATTTCAATTTTCGCATCATTAACAGCCGAAAGCGACTTAACCGTTACAAGTATTTCAGGTGAGTTAAGGTTAAATGAATTCTGAAATTCTCGTAATTGATTTTCGATTTTTTGTTTGGCTGCTGAATATTTTATTTCAAGATTACTCAAACGAAACCAATCTGTTTTAAATTCATTAAGTTTCTTTTTGTACAACACAATTAAATCATCTAAATCATCCGATTTAACACCTGTTTGATTGCTTCCAACATTTTTATTAGCTAACATTAAATCCTTTTGAAAAACAATGGTTTCCTTATCCGCTTTAAAATCAGCCAAGGCGGCATTTATTTTTTCCAATGAATCTTCAAGCAAAATCACATGTTTGGGTTTTTCATTTTCTTTCAAATAGTTTTTACGATTTGAAACCGAAAGTAGTGTAACGCTCCCATCAATTCGAACCTGAATACTATTTAAATTTATGTAAGGAGACACTTTATCAAAAACCAAAACGGTAACACCGGCATCTATTGAAAATTTTGCCACACGAGTAATTTGAGCTTGGTTGATAAAAACAGTTACATTAGAAATAGTTGACGAAACCTTTTGTTCTGTTTGAGAAAAAGAATTGAACCACAAAGGCACAAATGCACAGAGCAATAAAATTCGTATTTCGTAATTCGTAATTCGTAATTTATAACGGGATGTTTCCATGTTTTTTTCGAGGTAAATTAGCTACTTTATTTTCAAGCATCTTAAACGCTTTAATAAGCTTTTTTCGTGTCTCTTCAGGAAAAATAACTTCATCAATAAATCCGCGTTCGGCTGCACGATAAGGATTTGCAAATATTTCTGCATATTCTTTTTCTTTTTCGGCAAGTGCTGCTACTTTATCTTTTGATTTATCAATTTCCTTCTTGAAAATAATTTCGGCTGCGCCCTTTGCTCCCATCACTGCTATTTCGGCTGTTGGCCAAGCAAAGTTCATATCACAACCAATATGTTTACTATTCATCACGTCATAAGCACCACCATAAGCTTTACGAGTAATCACTGTTACACGAGGAACTGTTGCTTCGCAAAATGCATATAATAATTTTGCTCCGTTTGTAATGATCGCATTCCACTCCTGATCAGTTCCTGGTAAAAATCCCGGCACGTCTTCAAAAACTAAAAGTGGAATATTAAAAGCATCACAAAACCTTACAAATCTTGCAGCTTTTTGAGAGGAATGAATATCCAAAACTCCTGCTAAATAAGCCGGTTGATTGGCAACAATCCCAATACTTCTACCTGCTAAACGCGCAAATCCAACAACAATATTTTCAGCATAGTCTTTATGTACTTCAAAAAACGAATCTGTATCAACTGTATTTGCTATCACATAGCGCATATCATAGGGTTGATTGGCATTTTCGGGAATAATATTTTTTAATGCAGGGCGCATTTCATCACTCTCTTCATAAGCCGAATGAGGAGCATTTTCTTCACAGTTTTGTGGAATATAACTAAACAGTTTTTTTATTTGATTGATACATTCAATCTCATTTGCAGCTGTAAAATGTGCAACACCACTTTTGGTTGAATGCACCGATGCTCCTCCAAGTTCTTCACTTGTTACTTCTTCGTGAGTAACTGTTTTAACAACATTGGGTCCGGTTACAAACATGTATGAAGTATTCTCCACCATCATAATAAAATCTGTGATTGCAGGACTATAAACTGCGCCACCTGCACAAGGACCAAGTATTGCAGAAATTTGCGGAATCACACCGCTTGCCAAAGTGTTGCGATAAAAAATATCTGCATAACCTCCAAGCGAAACTACTCCTTCTTGTATACGAGCACCACCAGAGTCATTTAGCCCTATCAATGGAGCTCCATTTTTCATGGCAAGATCCATCACTTTGCAAATCTTTTCAGCATATGTTTCAGAAAGTGATCCTCCGAAAACTGTAAAGTCTTGAGAGAAAACATAAACTAATCTTCCGCTTATTGTTCCGTATCCAGTAACTACACCATCGCCCAAAAATTTTTGGTTTTCCATGTCGAAGTCTTTGGAGCGGTGCATAACAAATGCTCCAATCTCTTCAAAACTTCCTTCATCTAATAAAAAATGTATTCGCTC
>CAIUEQ010000151.1 GCA_903898215.1 uncultured Bacteroidota bacterium
AAAAGGAACAACGTACAAACCATCCATATGATCGCATACTCTTCGCGAAGTTTACCTTTAACTATTAATCGGCTGATAAAAAACATGAACAGTAAGCTTCCGGCAATGCTGATAAGCTGAATTTTAAAAGGGAAAATTTCCATACTGAAATATTATTTTTTGAAATAAGTGAAACAAATTGAAAGGGAAACTTTGATCATATAATAAATTGGAGAAAAGCCGCCAATAGTTGATTGACCGCCTTGCCGTTCTTTCATTTCCACTTGAACTTCCTTGATACGTAAATTGTTTTTTGCGAAGATCACAATAGCCACAGGCTCCGGGTAATCATCAGGATATTGATGAGCAATGATTGTTAACGTTTTTTTATTAACAGCTCTATACCCCGAAGTGCTGTCTGTGATAATATGTCCCGTAATATTTTTTAAAAGCATCTTAAAAAAAACAATCCCAGTTCTTCTCCAAAAAGAAGATTGAAAACCTTCTCCAGTAATAAATCTTGAGCCAATGATGATATCAGCTTCGTTATTTATTAGAGGTAATATTAGTTTCTCAATCTCTTCAGCAGGATGTTGTCCGTCACCATCCATTTGAATTGCAGCATCAAAATTATTTTCATCGGCATATTTAAAACCTGTTTGCACTGCACCTCCAATACCAAGATTTACAGGCAAGTCGAGCAATACACAGTTTTCGTTTGAAGCAATACTTGAAGAGCGATCAGTTGATTTATCATTTACAACAATTGGAGTTAATTGATACAACGATGAATGATTAACCGCATGAACTGAACGGATCACATCAGAGATATTTTTCTCTTCATTATAACAAGGTATGATTACAGCAACTTTATACATAATTTTATTGACCACGTTTTGAATAATCCGGAGGGTCAAGTAAAGGTTTTATTTCCAATTTATCTTGATCGCTCATGTGCACTTTAAAAATACCCCACCAAAAAGCTTCTTTTGTCATGCTATCCCAGTGAATAACTGTTGCCCTATATCGATAGGTTTGATAAAGGTTATAGAATATAAAAAAAGACATTACTCCTATCAAAAGTTTCTTTCTTTTTTTCTCTAAAACATAACTATAAAATGCTGCCATTGGAAAAGCTAAAAATGCATATAGTTGTATGAGTGCCCTCATTCCGAAACATCCTCCCCACCACCATGCCCACCAAGCACTTATCAAATAAAATGTGATCAAAAAAACAATCAATATTCCCCAAAACAAGTCAGGACATTTTTTCTTAAATATAAAAAATCCTGCTAAAGAAAAGATCATCATTGGTGTATAAATCAGCCATCCTTTTCTAAATCCTAACAGTACATTATAAAACTGTGGATTTGAAAAATAAAAACCTTCATTTCCATACGAATAAAACAAAAATTGATCGGTATATATTTTCCAATAAATCATTTGTGGAATCCAGGGAAGCAGGAAAAAAAATGCAGCTATCAGTAAGTGTAATTTCTTATTCCATAAAAAAATGATGCGTTCTTTTATATCTTTAAAAGTCCTAATCCCATAAAGAAGCGGAACAAATGCAATCACTATTTCAGTAGGCCTAATCAGCACCGATAAACCAAATGTAAGGCTTAAGAGAATTAAATATTTCAGTTTAAATGTATCATACCATCTGAGCGTGAAATACAGAAAGAAAACAAACAGCGTAAACAAATATGCATGGGCAAGTGTGTTCCATCCTAGAGTATAGTAAAATAAATTTGTTCCAAAATAAATTGAGGCTATAGTTAAGGTGGAAACTTCTTCGGTAAAATACCTGATCAATATTTTTCTGAGATAAAATAATCCTAAAAAAACAATGAGAATGATGCTGTAATAAATGCCAAAAGCATAAGGAGCCGAATAGCCATCAGCAACTTTATTTGTAGTTAAGGCAACAAGATGTGAGATGCCAAAAAAAGGTGCCATCAGATAGGCCAGACCCATCGAAACTTTTGGAACTAATGCCCCGTTTGGCGCTTTGGCTAGCCAATACTGATGCTGAAAAGAGAAGCTCAGATCGTGGTAAATAAATGTTGCCACAACATAACTATAATACTGGTCGGCATCAGAAACAAAAGGTGTGCGGTTATCAGATCTCCAATCTCTCCATACATTGTATGTAGCAAAATTAAAGATGAAAATAAATAACAGCAGTTTTTTTCCTGAAGTAGGGAAATGGGTATTCATAAAAACCGAAATATTTTTCATCAATAATTATTATTTTAATAAACCGAAATCAAATATGAATATAAAAATTTAGAGTTCCGTCAAACTTTTATACCCAAACTATTTACATCATTTTTTTACGAAAATAACATACCTTTTAACATCGCCTCCATCGTTTGTAATTTGAAAAACAGTATCTGCTTTCAGGTAATCTCTTAAGGTTTGTTCACTAACATGTTCCTCCACAACAGCACTCCAGTTATCCCAAATGGCCACTTCGTTTTGCTTAAGAATATAATCAGGTTTTAAGTGTTTGAACTCTGCGTAAAGGTTACGATTAATCGGGTCAATATTCATGTAAAATGGAAAATCAACTACTGATGAATATATCTTGCAAGAAGGATATTTTGTTTGCAGATAAGGAATAATCTGTTCTCTAATCATTAATTGTCCGTTGTTGTATCCAAAATCATTTTTAAAATTAAAAGATGCAGGATTTTTTAAAAACGGAAAAATTAAAACAGCAGAAACCAGAGATACGAAAACAATTTTTCTTGTCAATTCATTTTTGAATAATTGTATAATGGAATTCAATCCTTCGATGGAGATGATTACCATAAGTGGCATAATACCAACAAATACGCGACTTAAGCCCAATGAATTAAAAATTCCTAAAGCCCAAAATGCACTATGAGCAAAAAAGAAACCGATAAAAACTCCATATACTAAAATGAACTTTTCGATAAAATATTTTTCCTGATATTCTTTTTTTATTGAAACGATAAAACCAATTCCTCCCAAAGCTAAAAGTGAATATAAAATTGGCCCGATCATAAATTCCATTTGAATAATGAAATGATCCCAAGTGCCCGATCCATAATTATGGTAATTTTCGGCATAAGGGATTTTATTGAACACCCAAAGGATATCTCCGTAGTAAAAATATCCGGCAACTCCCATTATAAAATGTCCTGCAAGCAGTAAAGGGATAAACTTAAATTTCTTTGTAAACAATAAATATACAACGAAAACAC
The DNA here is from genome assembly GCA_903898215.1 of uncultured Bacteroidota bacterium. GTDB lineage: Bacteria > Bacteroidota > Bacteroidia > UKL13-3 > UKL13-3 > CAIUEQ01. The sequence continues at coordinate 3,213 of CAIUEQ010000151.1, forward strand.
ATAGTACCACTAAACCTTCCGAGCGAACAAAAGGAAGAAAGGAAATGATGAGTGTGCCTGCTAAAGGTTTCTGTTTTACATAAAAATAAATTGACAGAATTAGCACTAAAGCAAACAATGGTTCGGTGAGTGCCGAAAGAGTGATTGTTACATTGAATGTTGCACTGAAATAAAAAAATACAACCAGAAATGCATTGCGAATTGAAAGTTGTTTTGCAGTTTTAAAAGTAAAATAACAGGCTAAAATTGCTACAAGCACATTAAATACTTTTACGCCTTGATATCCAAATTGAGCAAACGGTGAACTGATAATGGTAAATGCAGGTTTTGCCCAATGATCGAAAAATATTTCGTGATAGGTCCACGAATATTTGGCAAACAAATAATGGTAAATAGAGTCGCCACCTCCCGCCATTCCGTTTGTGAACAACGCTAATGCCAATAAAATTAAAGTATAGAACAACAACCCTGAATAAAAAATGGACTCTTCTCTTTTCATTACATTCCCAGTAAACCATATTTAATAATGCAATAAATAGCTCGAAAGCCATCCTTCCAGCTTATCTTTTTCCCTTCGGCATAAGTGCGACCATAATATGAAATACCCACTTCATAAATTCTTATTTCTTTTATACGACTAATTTTAGCTGTCACTTCCGGCTCAAAGCCAAAACGATTTTCATTGAGGGAAATATTTTTTATCACATCAGCACTAAATAATTTATAGCATGTTTCCATATCTGTTAGATTTAAATTGGTAAACATATTTGAGAATGTGGTGAGAATTTTATTTCCGATAGAATGCCAGAAAAACAAAATGCGGTGTGGTTTTCCACCTATAAAACGTGAGCCATAAACAACATCTGCAAATCCATCTATTATTGGTTTAATAAGAATATTAAATTCGGAAGGATCGTATTCTAAGTCAGCATCCTGAACTATTATATAATCGCCAGTTGCTTCCTTTATTCCGGTATGAATTGCTGCACCTTTGCCTTTGTTTTCGATATGTTCAACAAACCGCATGTAGTTATATTTTGAAATAATATTTTTGACCGTTTCGCTAGTACGATCAGTTGAACAATCGTTCACTATGATCACTTCTTTTTCAATATCGGCAATGAGTTTTACTTCATCAACTTTCTGAAGAATAAGGTGTATAGTACGTTCTTCGTTGTATGCAGGAATAATAATAGATAGTTTCATTCAGATTAAGTAATAAATATTCTATAAAAAATAAGTCGTTTTAATTCTTCAAAATCCCATGGACCTTTACCGTACCAGCAACCATCAAATGCATAAGATAGCTTGATATTATACACCAACATCACAAACATCAAGAAGAATAATGATATTTTAATAATTGATGATGATCCTCTTAACATTTTATTTATTACAAAAGTAAAAGGAATAGCAAGGAATGGATAAAATTCAACAAACCCTCTATGTCCAAAACCACAGCCGAGCATTGGACTCCACCATGAAGCATATAGCATGGTAATGGAAATAAATAGTAACAAGGCAAGATACCCATTTACCATTTTCTTTTTTATCATCATAAACATTCCTGCAATAGTAAAAACATGTATAGGGTTGTAAATAAAAAGCCCATTATGAAACGTAAAAAGTACCCGATGAATCTGAGGTGAAAATTTATATATGAAAGCTTCGTTTCCGTATGAATATGCAATAGGTTTTCCGTAAAGGTAAATATAATAAATTAGCTGGGGAACGATGAGTACGAAAGCACATAAGGCGATAATGAAGATTTTATATTTTAATGAAAACAGTCGAATAATTCTCTCTTTAAATGATACTGCATCAAGAAATAAAAATATCGAAATAAACACTGCATTTATAGGCCTTACTACAATGATCCCTCCAATTAAAAAACCAATAAATACCATCCATTTTATTTGTTCATTTCCTGATAAATAATTTTTCCAGCAAAACAAAAATGCCGAAATGAGAAAGAAGGAATAAATATGAGACATTCCTGTTTCTCTAAAAGAGTAAAACAAAAGATTCGTCCCAAACAAAAAGAAAAACAAAGCCCATCCAACGGTTCGATCATCGAAATAAAATATCAGAAATTTAAACAGAAAAAATATTCCCAGCACCAAATAAAATACTGCTGCAATATCTATTGCATGATTATAAATCTGAGTAAATCCGTTTGATGGTTCTCCCTGAATAATAGAAATAATATGAGCTCCAGCAAAAAAAGGCAACTCCAGTAAGGCCACACCGTATGGGTATCTTGTTGTAACTTTATTATTTATTCTATCGAACAAAAATCCTTCACCAGTTTTATATTCAATACTATCTGGGAATTTTTTACTGTTAAAATCATATATAAATGTTGCGGGTAAATACACATAATATCCAGCTTTATCAGAAAATATTTCACTGTGATAATTAAATATTCCACATCTTGAATGAATATTTAAAGTCAAGAAAGTCATTACACCAAAAAGCGTAATCACCAAAATTGTTTTAACAGTTCCTGACAGTTTTTTATCTTCCTGCATGTGCAAGTATATGAATTTTATTTTTCGATTTTAGGTTTCGCCAAAATCACTTCTTCTTTCTCGACAATCACAGCTCCCGGCTCTGCTCCTTTTGGTTTTCTAACAAATTTACGTTCTACATAAACTACAGGAACAAACGCACTGCCTTTTGATTTTGAATAATAAGCAGCAACTGATGCTGCATAATCAATAACAGTTTTTGTAAATGGTTTACCTGAAATATGTTTGACCACAACATGCGATCCTCCCACACCTTTTGCATGTAGCCACAAATCATTTTTATGTGAATGTTTCATTGTGAGCAAATCGTTATTGGCAGCATTTTTACCTACAAGTATAATAAAACCTTCACATTCAAATTCTTTAAAGAGCTCTTGCTTTTTATTAGTGGCTTCTGTTTGGTGTTTAGAAAATACCTTGAGTTCCTTTTGAGATGTTACCAATTCAATTTTTTGGAGCTGCAATTGCAGTTCGTTTATTCGTGTTTCAGCTTCTAAAATACGATTTTGCAACTGTTCAGCTTCCGTTTTTTGTTTTTTTGATTTCCTATAATAATACTCAGCATTTTGAGCAGCATTCAATTCTTTTTTTAATTTGATGATGATGTTTTTATTTCGATAAAAATCAAACAACTCCACTTCTGTTTCTTTGGGTTTGATGATATTTAAATTCGCCATCATGATATTTCCGATCTCATCAAAAGGAATAGCCTCTCGCATACTTTGTAATGCAATGGTTGATTTGCTAATCAATTGTTTCAATCGTTTTAATTCGGCATTATTTTGTTGAATGATGTTGCCCTTCAATTCATCAAAAGCAAATTGATAAAGTGTTTTCTTGTTGAACTGATTAAATGCATCAAATAAGTCTACGGCATCTTCCAGCTCATTTTTTTTATCCTGTTTCAGATATTCTAATTCCTTATCAAAACCATTTAATTTTAGCAGCAGATCATTCTCAATACTTGTTCTGAAATGAGATAGCAACTCAGCGTTTTGATACAATAAAATATTGCTTAACCCATTGTAAAGCTTGAATACAAGAGTGAAGTTATTTGAAAAGTTTATTTGAAACGAACGGTTATTTTTATGAGAAAGAATTGAACTTATTTTTAAACCAATTAGCTGTTCAAATTTTGTTGAGTGAGGTACAGGTTTAGAAAATTTTTCTTCGTTAAAAAACAAAAAACAACTTCTTGCCGACCATTGTATCTTCATTCCGAAATGATTTTCTGATTTTCTAAAATTAAAGAAGAGTTCATTTTTCCCTGAGCTAAAAACTTCATCCAATAAATACCCTGAGAGTTTTTTATTCAGTTCGATTGCAATACGCTCAACTAATTTTATGGTGTATTTCATTTTAGGAATAAAGAGGTGAAGTGATTAGGTGATGAAGATGAAAAATATTCATTAAACTTCAATTTCTAACCCATCATAAGCGAGTCGGATATTTGGAGGTAAATCTTTTTCTATTTCATCATGCAATCCCAACTGATGGCTGATATGTGTAAAAAAAGCACGCTTCGGTTTTATCTCATTTACTAAAGCAATGGCCTCTTGTAATGAAAAGTGTGATAAATGTGTTTCTATCCTAAGAGCATTTAGCACCAGCACTTCACAGCCTTTTATTTTCTCTTTTTCTTTGTCAGAAATAAAATTTGCGTCAGTTATGTACACGAATTTATCAAACCTAAATCCCAATACTTTCATGTTCAAATGTTTTACTTCTATTGGTTGTATCTCCGTTTTTCCAACAAAAAAATTCTGATCATTTTGAATCAGGTGAATATCGACCTCAGGAATTCCGGGATATTTTATCTCTTCAAAAATATAATGAAATTCACGTTTCATATGATCCACAACTTTGCTTGTGCAATAAACATCAATAGGTTTTTTCATTGCAAAATTAAAACCTCTGATATCGTCCATTCCGGCAATATGATCTTTGTGAGCGTGAGTAAAAACAAGTGCATCAAGATGTTTAATTCCGGTACGTAACATCTGTTGACGAAAGTCAGGCCCCGAATCAATTACGATATTTTGGTCATCAACCTGCACCAAAATTGACGAACGCAAACGTTTATCACGAATGTTATTTGAAGCACAAATTGTACAATCGCAGGCAATAAGAGGAACTCCTTGAGATGTTCCTGTTCCTAAAAATGTAATTTTCATTGCTGCTAAAATAGTATTTCTTGAAAATTATTCTTTTAAATATATCAAC
>CAIUEQ010000152.1 GCA_903898215.1 uncultured Bacteroidota bacterium
ATAAAGAGGATACCAATAATATTTTTTAAAAGATTAGAATTGTTCTCACTAAAAATTTTAACTTTATTATTAAATTTCAAACTCTTTTCTTCTCCATCTTGAACCTTTTTTATGATATAAGATTTTGGTGTATCAACTCTATTAATGATAAGTTTATAATTTGAAGTTTCGCTCGAAGCATAAACATTTTCGTTTGTAAGTTTAATCGAATCTCGAGTTTTGAAAGTGCTTGAAAATTTTGATATTTCAGAATGATTTTCTGTTTTAATAGTTTCATTATTTACTTTCACTTTTTTCAGATAAAAAAAATGTTGCTCGCATGAAAACAGAAAGAGGATTGATGAAAGAATTACAAATATTTTAGCGGTATTTTTAATAAACATTAAGTTCATTGTTTGCGAATCAGTTTTGTGTGACTCCCATAATAAAAATAATTAGGCCCGGAATAAAAGTAACAACTCCCAGCATGCCCGAAAGTATTGAAGCACAGCCTTGGCTTGATGAATAACCATAGCTATAACCGTATGATGACGAATAACGGTATGTGTAATATTTAAAGATTCCAAGTGCGCCAACTACCATCAACAATATTCCGATAAGAATTTTAAGTGGAAATTCTTTTTCTTTTGGTTTTTGAAATTCAGAAGATTGTCTTTTTTCTTCGGTGTCTTTTATAATTAAATTTCGCTCTTCCTCTATAGTGATTTTTTTTATGATATAAGGTTTTGGTGTATCAACAGATGCTGTAATATCGTTTAAATACAACGAATCATTTTTTGTAATATCAGTAATTTGTGATTGCTGATATCTTGATTTTTCAATTGAAGTATTGCCTGATTTTCGAATTTCAATTTCTTTTTTAAACGGATAATGTTGGCTGCATGAAATCCAAATAAGTAATAGAAAAATCGTCAAAAATAAATTGCTAATTTTTTGCATAGGAATGTGGAGTTTACTTAAGCAATTTATAAATTATCAGATATAATTACGATTAAATTAATCAGTTGCAAAGTATCGTAGTAGTTAGATAACTGTATTTCTGAAAACTTCCGTTTATTTTATTGTGGAAATACTATCATCCACAAATTCATTTAGTTGCATTTTTGGTTATAAGTTGATGATAAGAATTTGGTTTGCATTTTTATATTCGATTCCATTTTAAACACGTTATGAGATTTTTATACATTTTTTTCGCACTTTTTACTGCCTCACTTCTTTCTGCCCAGGATATTAAAAACACACAAGTTGCTGTTGCATCTATAGAAGAAACAACGGAACCTACTATTGGGTCAGATAACGAGCCTCATCTTAAAAATATGAAGCAACTTACCTTTGGTGGCGATAATGCCGAAGCGTATTTTAGTTTCGATGGAAAAAAATTAAGCTTTCAATCAAACAATCCTTTGTGGAATTTAAAATGTGATCAGATTTATTACATGATCATTGATGAAGCTGAAGATAATAAAATTTATCAGCCGATGCCGGTGAGTAATGGTGAAGGAAGAACCACTTGCGCTTTTTATATGCCAAGTGAGAAAAAAAACAGCACAGCTTCTACAAAAATTTTATATGCATCTACTTTTAAAAGCGGAAAAGAATGTCCGCCTGATGCACCAAAAAATACAGGAAAATATCTTTGGTCAATCTATCCTTCTTTTGATATTTTTATTGGAGATGAAAAAGGTAAAGTATTAAAACAACTTACCAATTCTCCCGGTTACGATGCCGAAGCAACCGTTTCTCCAAAAGGAGATAAAATTGTTTTTACCTCAACACGCAATGGAGATTTGGATTTATATATTATGGACATTGATGGAAAAAACGTAAAGCAATTAACGCATACTTTGGGTTATGATGGTGGCGCATTTTTTTCTCCTGATGGAACAAAATTAGTCTTCCGTGCATCACGACCAGAAGGAAAAGATACTGTTGAATATAAAGATTTCCTTGCTCAAGGTTTGGTAGCTCCAACAACAATGGAAATTTTTACCATGAATATTGATGGAAGTGATATGAAACAAGTTACTCATTTGGGAAAAGCAAACTGGGCTCCTTTTTATCATCCTTCCGGAAAGAAGATTATTTTTTCTTCAAATCATCATTCGGCAAAAGGCTGGGATTTTCAATTGTGGATGATCAATGAAGACGGAAGTGGATTAAAGCAAATTACTACAGAAAGTGTTTTCAATGCATTTGCCATGTTCTCTCCTGATGGAAAAAGATTGGTATTCTCCTCAAACCGTAATAATGGCAATACAAAAGATACCAACGTTTTTATTGCTGATTGGGTAGAATAAGCTTCGTTAAAATTAACCACAAAGCACACCAAGATTTCACTAAGTACACAATAGAATTTTTTCATTTCTTTGTGTTCTCTGTGGTAAAATTAAGCATACAAAGGCCACTAAGATTTCACTAAGGCCACAAAGTTTGAATCTCACATTTTAAACTTTAAAACTTTTAAATTAATTGTGCTCTTTGTGTTTTTCTCTTTGTGTTCTCTGTGGTAAAATTAAGCATATTCATTAACCACAAAAGCCACTAAGATTTCACTAAGACCACAAAGTTTGAACCTCACATTTTAAACTTTAAAACTTTTAAATTAATTGAGCTCTTTGTGTTTTTTCTTTGTGTTCTCTGTGGTAAAATTAAGGATGTTCATTAACCACAAAGGCCACTAAGATTTCACTAAGACCACAAAGTTTGAACCTCACATTTTAAACTTTAAAACTTTTAAATTAATTGAGCTCTTTGTGTTTTTTCTTTGTGTTCTCTGTGGTAAAATTAAGGATG
>CAIUEQ010000153.1 GCA_903898215.1 uncultured Bacteroidota bacterium
GTTATTTGTAGACAATTAATATTTTTTGTAATTTTGTCCACAAATAATAAAAAATGTCAATAGAAAATATATACAGAATAAGTTTTAAATCGCGACTAATAGCAGCAAGAGAGATGGCTGGATATAGTATGCAAGAATTGGGTGATAAAGCTGGTCTTTCAAAACAGGCAATAAGTAAGTTTGAAAATGGCATTTTAAGCCCCTCAAGTGATGCAGTAATTAGATTGGCTAATGCTATGAACTTATCGGAAGATTATTTTTTTAAAGAAGAGGGAGCTGAACCAAATATTACTTTGGCGAGTATTTCTCTTCGTGAAAAGAAAAAACTAATACTAAATGAATTTGAGATAATAAAAAAGGATACTGTTGATTATATTATGAGAGAAATTGAATTAGAGAAGATTGCTGATAATAAGCTATATTTTAAAAATCCTATAGCAGATTTATCCATTAAGTCTCAAAAAGATGCAGAAAAAGCAGCAAAACAACTTAGAAAAAAATGGAATCTAGGAAATGTTCAGATTCCAAATGTTGTTGATTTATTAGAAAATAAGGGTATCAAAGTATATGAAGTTGAAAGATCAGAAAATTTTGAAGGATTTGCCGCTTGGGCGGGTACAATTCCAGTTATTGTTATTAATAAAGCAATTAAGGAAGTTACAAGAATTAGATTTACAACTCTTCACGAATTGGGTCATCTTGTTTTACAATTTATAGAAAATCTAGATGAAAAAACTATCGAAAGATTGTGTGATACATTTTCTGGAGAATTATTATTTCCGACAGAAGCTGTTATAATTGAATTTGGTGGAAAACGAACCAAAATTAGTATCGAAGAACTTAAGAATATTAAAGAGAAGTATGGCTTTTCTATTTCTGCCATTATCCTATCTGCACTTAAGTCCAATATAATTGATTCAGAAACTTACGATGATTGGAAACGCAATTACAATCAATGGTACAATGAAAAAAGAGATTTTGGTAAGTATTCAGGTTCTGAAAAGCCACAAAGATTTAACAAGCTATTATATACTTGTTTAATCGAAGGGCGTATTTCTTTGGGAAAGGCTTCGGTATTAGCGAAAATAAATGAAGGTGAATTGAAAAAACATTTCCATTCACTTGAAAGGTATAACATAAATTAATGAATAATGGATATTGTTTTTAGGGACATTGATGACATTGTGATGTTAGATAATATTGGAATACTAAAAGATGCAGGTACTATTGGTCATAGAATCATAACTACTGATTTAGTATTAAATTCTTTTGGAGATAATGCCCATATAGTATATAGTCTAATTAATGAAAAAAAAATAACTGTAATTAGTTTTAACGGACAAGATGTTTTTGAAATAAAAAAAATTTATGATGCAAAAAAAAATCAGATATCAATTGCAGATTGTTCAACAATATATTGTACAAAAATAATGAATGGAATTTTAATAACTAATGAACAGATATTATTAAATATTAGTGCAACTTATAACTTGAAAAGTTACACTGCTATTGTTTACTTTGAAAAAATTAAACTTTTAAATACTGGATAAATGCAAATAAAAAAACCAGACACGGGGCCTGGCTCTTAAAACTTTGACGGTTTTTGTTGTTAGTAAATAGAATGGATTGCAGTCCTAAATCTATTTCGGGACAAATATAGAAACTATATTTGAATTACACAACTCGCCTAATCTCTCCTCTGGGAAATACATTCAAAAAATTTAGTATCACCATTAGATGGTGATTTATGACTACTTATTTGCTTAATATAAGTAAAAAAGATACTTTATAATTAAGATAGGTATGTCGCATCTTGCAATAGATGGA